>JANMMV010000133.1:0-2975 GCA_031373565.1 Saprospiraceae bacterium | reverse complement strand
AGACGTGGTTTTGGCAACTGCCTTGCTAGAATCCTTACATGCAGCATATCCAGCAGCTCAAATTGATATTGCCCTGCGAAAAGGCAATGAATCCTTGTTTTTGAACACGGATGTATGTTCCATTTTGATCCATTAGCACATTGTTAAATACAAAAACACCATGCTTGTTGGTCTTTGTCTCTCCACTGTAGATCTGGACAATGGCGCCTTCTACAGGTGTGTTTTTTTCATCTACTACAGTTCCCACGATAGTACTAGCTACCTCATTAATAACAACTGCTGTAAATGTGTTAATGATCTCAACATTGCCGTTTGTGTCTACATCTTTGTGACAGGCTGTAAAGAAGGCCGCAAGGATGATAAGTGTTGTCAAATGACGAAATGTTTTCATTGAAAATAAGTTAAAATACGTTTGAAAATATTAAAATGCCCCGGGTAAGTAACCGTAGCTATTAATAAGAGACACAAGATGACGATTTCGCTCCTTTTACTGAAAAAAAAATTAGCTAGAATGTATTTTTGTTTAATCTGTTACTTCTCATGACACAAAAAAAAGGGTGACTGCATGTTGCAATCACCCTTTTATAACGAGTCAGCGGCGAAGGCCGAGATTATTTTTGAACGATGATTTTTCTTGAAATCACACCGTCGTTTGTTTTAACTAGTAATGTGTAAGTACCAGAAGCAACATCTGATAGGTCCATTTTCAGTCTGTCATCTTGAATTTTACCAAATGATCTAGTAGCTGCCACTTTACCATCTACAGTAATAAGGTCAACGTTTACGTCAGATACATCTTTCAAAGTAACATCGATAAAAATTTCTCTTGATGCTGGGTTAGGGAATGAAGTTACTTCTGCGGTCTTATCTAGGTCATATGTGCTGTTGAATTCGCCTATTTTTATATCAATGAAACCTGTAGTCTCAACTGAAGCGTTTGCTATGATTTCAAAAGTACGATCTTCTACATCAGTATCTGAAGTACCAGTGATACCGAAAAGTGAACCAGCACTTCTACTAGCAAGAGCTGGTATAGAATCTTGAGCTAATCTCTGTGCGCTGTAATTAACACTTCTATCAAATCCTGAGAATGTACGTGCTGAATAACCTAATAATTCATATCTAGGTACTGACGGATCAAGCGGTGCTGTGTGTACTGCTCCTATGTAAGTCGTGTTATCTTTTAATTCAAAAGGGGTTCCTACATTAGCTGAACCATCACCATTCAATGCCCAAACTTCAATAGGGAAGTTACGTGTATTTGTAATTGAAGCGTCAAGGAAAAGACTACCTGTTCCCACCTTAGTTCTCTCTGTTGGTTGGCATTGGTTATCACCGTCAGCATCAGCCCACTCATACACATCTGCATTTATGAAACCTGTCTCATTGATATCACCGAAAGCAGCATTAGCTAGCCCTGTTGAGAGCGTTTTAACAGTTAGATTCTTACCTTTTACTACATGGAAAACATTCGCCATTGTGTAATAAGTAACTGTAGTCCCTATAGTCCAAGGAGACAATGAATAAGGTAAATAGTTCGCAGGTGTTGTAACTGCTTCAGGATTTACTAGACCATATGTATCTTCAGTAACGTAGAAGAACATATCTCTTCTATTATTGCCTGTGGCAGCAGCATCATTTGCTGATTTAATAGTGTACGATGCATCATATGTACCAACTTTAGCTGGTGGCGTGAAAGCAATAGGGAAAACACGGTTCTCGATTGCGGACCCTGCAGCAACGTTGCCGTACGTGATTGAAGATTTGAACACTTCTACAGTAGGCGCTGCTCTATCAACTACTACATAATCCATAGTCACACCCGCTGCATCTTTGTTTCCTATATTTGAAACATCAGCTAGTATTGCGATCGGAGATACTTGTGTTACTGGCGTGGACAACGATGCAGAAGCTGCATAGAAGTTCTCATTAACTTGTATGTCTTCTTTGGCTTCGTTCAATACAATAACGTCATCTATACCCCAGTAGTAGTAATTACCTACATACTCAAATTTGAATTTTAACGACGTAATACCGCCATATCCTGGTACTGCAACTCTCTCTCTATTGGTAATTACATTTGAATTGACAGGTAATGCAGCATTTACTGCAAACGTATCTGGCCATGTTGCACCACCATCTTTTGAAAGAATCAAACTATAAACTGACTGAAACTGACGAGTGATCTGAGCCCACTCAATGACGATACCTTCTATTGTTTGACCTGTCAGATCAATAGTAGGAGAGATAAGCGCACCTGTCTGAGGAGCTGGAGCTGGGCCCCCACCTTGATTAGCAGAATCACCACCGTTATCAAGTGAATCAGATTTAAAAACCATAATACCGTTACAGCCTGTCCAACCAACTAAAGCACCACCGCCGAAGGCGTTACCCGTGATCAGTCCATCAGAGTCCCACTCCCATGTAGGGTCCACATCAACAGTCCAGTCATTAAGACCGCCATCAAAATCACCTTGCTTAGGAAGCTTGCCCCAAACTGTACTAACCGGAAAAACAGCTGTACTTGCACAAGTGAAAGAGAGCGTTGCATTTACACCACCCGCAATGATATCTGTTCTGATTTTTTGACAGTCATTATAAGAGATCATAAATGTAGGGATAGTGACTTGTCCCCCATTAGTTGCTGCAGCCATAGAAAATGGGGCTTGTGTTGCATTTGCTAAGCTATTACATATAATTACCGCGATAGCTCCTTTTTGTTGGGCTTTTAAAGCTTTGGAACCAAATTCACCATTTACAGCGGGCGTGCAACCGCCTCTGTCGATAAAAGCGATAAGTCCACTAATATTGTTTGTAGCTGGGCCACAACCTAAGGTGCCAGCCGCTGTTCCGTCATTGACAAATCCAGCATTACCAGTAACCGGATCATTGGTTTGGCTTCCGAATGCAGCTCTAACTGCTTGATAATTGCCCGCAATGCCAGCTGGCGAATTGATAGTCAATGTATTAGGTGC
>JANMMV010000131.1:0-6019 GCA_031373565.1 Saprospiraceae bacterium | reverse complement strand
CTGCTCGATGTAAGACAAGCCTTCTTTTGATTCCTTGTCCATCCCATTCACGGTCATGAAATCGAGCATTACATTTCGCAAACTATCATTGTACTGATCTACACGCCCATCAAGAAAAGTAGAACCAAAATTAACCATGATGACACCACCATTGCCTTTCATCCTAGAGATCATGTCATCACTCATATTGCGCTTAAATCCTGGGGTAAATTTACGACAAGATGAGTGTGATGCTATTACTGGAATTTTGACATAACGGATAACTTGGTAAAATGTACTGTCTGATACGTGAGATATATCAACCATGATGCCGACTCGATTCATCTCGTCCACTACCTTGTAACCATACGGGCTTAAACCCATCCATGTTCCGGTAGTGTCGTAGCTCGAATCGCATATTTTGTTGTCTTTCGCATGTGTTAGTGTGATATAACTAATACCACGATTTTTGAAATATGAGATAAGACTCAAGTCATTTTCTACGGGTGCGCCATTCTCCATTCCCATAGGTAAGGCTACTTGTTTTTTCTTAACCGCAGCAATAACATCGTTAGGAGATTTGGCAATCGCAAAATATTTCGGCTGATACTTGGCAATATATTCTATCATATCAATTAAGGTATCTGCCAATTCTCGCGCTCCGCCATCTACCTGCAACTTGGATGGAATATATATCGACATAAATGGAGCATCTAGACCACCTTTTCGAGCACGATTATAATCGAAATCGCCATCTTTGCTCTCTACTGGAATAGGAAGATATTCTCTCTCTAATCTAAAGTTTGTCACCTTAAGCCTATAAGGCAAATCGACATGACCATCTGCGATGATGAATTTGTCCGCCAATTTTCTTGCTTTTTTCATCAAAGTAGGATCAACCGTTCGTTGAGTATATGTAGCACTTATGCCCAAGAAAAAACAAACGAAAATGGTAACAAAACGGTTTAGCATAGCCAAGATAGATTAAATATGATCTACAAATATAGGCAAACAATTGAATTCGATGCATTAAAATTATTCAATCAAATCTTTAATGTCCTTCATAGTCAAATGATTCAAGTCATCTAGATCAAGGATGCTATCTGCTAGATTTCTTTTGGAAGTTTGAAGTTTAAGGATTTTTTCATCGATAGACAGGCGGCTGATAAACCTTGTTACGATAACATTTTGCGTTTGGCCGATCCTGTGCGCACGGCCGATAGCTTGTGCTTCGACTTGTGGATTCCACCATGGATCCAGGATAAAAACATAACCTGCTGATGTTAAATTTAGTCCCGTACCACCCGCTTTTATGGAAATCAAAAACACACTGATAGAAGCATTAGATTCAAACGAATGAACTGCTGACTCACGTTCTTTGGATGTAGATTCTCCAGTTAATGTATTGTATGGAATGCCTTGCCCTTTCATCCATTCGCCAATCAAAAGTAAGTGTCGAACAAAGGCTGAAAAGACTAGAACTTTGTTGCCGCTACGATGGATTTCATCGATCTTATGGGTGATATCATCAAATTTTCCGCTGTCACCCTCATATAAATTGTCATGTAAAAGCGGATGACTTGCAATCTGTCGTAATCTCATGATGGAAGACAAGATATGCATTCGACTTGTTTCATTATTTTCAGCATCTAACTGTAAAATCAGATTACGTGCTTTGGATTTTTCAGCTTCATAAAGCTTAGCTTGGTTCACGTCCATATCAGAATAATGCACGTTTTCGATAAGGTCAGGAAGGTCTTTTGCAACTTGGCTTTTGGTTCTGCGAAGTATATATGGATCAATAATCGTTTTGAGTGTTTCCAGCTGTATCTCTCCTTCTGAGCGAATGATGGGCAATTCAAAATTTGATTTAAAATCTTCATACTTTCCTAAAATCATTGGATTGATAAATTCCATTTGAGACCATAGATCAGCAAGCGAATTTTCTATTGGCGTGCCACTCAGACTAACCTTATGATCAGATTTCAACTGACTGACCGCTTTAAAGATTTTTGCACCACGATTGCGTATATATTGACTTTCGTCCAAAACGATATAATGAAAATGTTGCCTTTCTAACCAACTTATATCATTGAGCGCTGTCTGATAAGTCGTCAAAATCACATCAAATGTCAGCAAAGTCTTTCGAAGATCAGACCGTTGGCCACCGAGATACCTAACCACTTGCAATGATGGGGCGTATTTTTTTATTTCGGCTTCCCAGTTAAAAACCAAGGATGCTGGTAATATGATCAATGAACTCAGAGACTTGCGATGATGCATGATTGCCGTGCTAAAAAGATCTAATTGCCCCCCAAAACGATTCTCTACAATATCATCAGGCATGGCTTCTTTAGCGTCTAGGAGTGCTGCTATCGTTTGAAGTGTTTTACCGAGTCCCATGTCATCTGCAAGACAGGCGCCCAAACCATTGAGTCTATGGGCGATAAGCCATTTGACACCCGACATCTGATAAGGCCTAAGCTCAGCTTTTAGAAAGGTCGATGGATTATACTCAACTGTATCTGACGAAAATAAAGTATCACTGCGATCTTGAAAATCTACATGTAGCGACTCGACCAAACTGTGATACATCTTGGCCAGTCTCGGTTTATCTTCAATCCACACTATCTGTTGTGCGATCGGCCCGAAAGTCTCCATAATTTCATCTGGAATAAGAACATAAGCACCATCTGCACATTTGAAATAAGGGTTTTTCGACTTAATGTACGGGATAAACAGACTAAAAGGATAGTCTTCATTTTCGATACGAACAGTACCTTGAATATCAAACCAGTCATTGATCAATAAGATATGTTCTCTTACGATCATCGGCACTGGCTTGATGATTTTATCATTGTCAACGATAGGCAGCAGACTGTAAATCGGATCAATAAAAGTACCGGGATCGTTAGCTATTCCCGATATTGTGTCGGACTTACCATTTCCAAAATAGAGGTGTCCAATATCAGATAAATGCCATCCTTTGTCTAAAAAATGTTGAATCCTGTCAACTTCATCATTTTTATCTCGAACCGCTTGATGCACGCCTATCTCTTCGTTATCCGTTTTTAGCCGCGTTTTCTTTGATGCAGATTCGCCGTGCAAAAATTTAAACTCAGCATAATGATATCGAATCCTTAGTGCCCACCGCTGATTAAAAATATCAAAGAATGGATCAAACTCCACTTTTGTCAAGGTATTAAATTTGATCAAATCAAAACCAATAACTTCAATATCGTCTACCTTGGCCGCAAGGTCCAAAATAAAAGTTTCGAAATACTTTTTAACGGTCGCTTTTGGAATAAAAACGGACTCATTCTTGACAAATGGGCTTAATTTATTGGCATTGACGGTCTCTAAGAAAATGATATGCTTTTGAAGCAAAATGATGCCCGGCATATCTACCAATTTGATCAAGTTTTGCGTATGAAGCCTGACACTTTCGTCACCTATTTGCAAAGTCAAATCATAATTAATACCTGTCTGGGTTTTGGTGAACGACATATTGGGCTTAGCCACACCATCAAAAAAAACGATTTGAATATCAGAAGCACTAATTTTTCTCTGAAGATCAAAACATAGAAAAGCATTGGTCTCTTTTGCGAGCTGATAAAATCTATATAGCTTGAGTTCTACTTGTGATTTAATGGTTTTGGCCACCTTTTCATCATTAAACAAAGCTTGAAGCGAAGTTCTTTTCTTCGCTTTTTTATTAAAATTATCTTCCAATTCTGCGATGGACAGTTCAATACATAATCTTAATAACGAGATGTCTTCTTCCTTATGGAGCACAATATCATAACTTGATAAGGTCGCTTCAATAGCCAAAGCACGTTGATATGTTGGTAGACCATCCTTATTTAGCTCGCATAGGTAAGCCGTAGGTAAGAAAATATCAAGACTATCTATCGGGGCAAAACTATAAACTATCTTGTATCGGGTCATGGATCATTTTAAAATCAAAACGGGGCGCAAAAGTAAAAATCTTTGGAACAAATAAAAAGATGATTTAAAAAATATAAATTTGTGCACTCTAACATCAAAAGTCATTTAATACCATGTCAAAACCAAAGATCCTGGTTACAGGAGCAAACGGTCAAATAGGAAGAGTCCTAACCGAAGCATTAAGAAATACATACGGCGACGACGCTGTACTAGCCACTGACATAACTAAACTAGTTGCTACTCAAGATCCATTTGAATTTCTGGACGTACTCAATCAGCAACGATTACAAGAGATTGTGGAAGATTATGGCATAAATCAGATCTATCATCTAGCAGCAATTCTATCCGCAAATGGCGAATGGAATCCTATCAAAACATGGAATATCAACCTTAATGGTCTATTAGCAGTCCTAGAATTGGCGCGCGAAAAAGAAATGGAAAAGGTATTCTTCCCTAGTACCATCGCAGTATTCGGCAATACAACACCGAGAGTCAACACACCTCAAGATGTACCTCTACTGCCGACTACCGTGTATGGTATGAGTAAGACCACGGGCGAATTATGGTGTAATTATTACCATCTCAAATATGGTCTTGATGTACGATCAGTCAGATATCCTGGCATCATAGGATGGCAATCATTACCTGCTGGAGGTACAACCGATTACGCAGTAGAAATTTACCATGCTGCACTCAAGGATGGTCATTATGAATGCTTCTTAGAGCATGACACTAGATTGCCTATGATGTATATGGCTGATGCAATCAAGGCAACTATCGACATTATGCAAGCACCAAAAGAACAAATCAAATTGCGATACGGATATAACCTTGCTGCTATGAGTTTTACACCTGATGAAATAGCCGCTGAAATCCGCAAACATGTACCCAATTTCACGATAAGTTATAAGCCAGACTTCCGCCAAGCAATAGCAAAATCATGGACTGAATCCATCGACGATGCTATAGCGCGAGACCAATGGAACTGGAAACCACAATATGATCTCAGCTCTATGACGGTTGATATGATCAAAAATCTGAAAGAACACATCCTTTAACTGATATCTAATTCCTACCAAATGAACAAAGAGAATACTTATCTAGAAATACAAAAAGAACTTGACGACTTAACCCAAGCTGGGCTTTTCAAATCGGAACGAATCATTACGACACCACAAAGCGCTGCCATTCGCACGTCTAAAGGTGATGAAGTCCTTAATTTTTGTGCTAACAATTATTTAGGACTGTCTTCACATCCAGATGTTATTCAAGCTGCTATTGATACTATTCATACACATGGATTTGGCATGTCATCTGTGCGGTTCATTTGTGGTACACAAGACATCCATAAGGAGTTAGAAGCTAGAATAGCTAAGTTTGTAGGCCAAGAAGATGCCATCCTGTATGCAGCTGCATTTGATGCCAATGGTGGCTTATTCGAACCACTTCTAGGTGAAGATGATGCTATTATCTCCGACATGCTCAATCATGCTTCAATCATAGACGGGATAAGACTTTGCAAAGCCAAACGCTACCGTTATGAAAACAATGATATGAATGACCTAGAAGCCAAGCTCAAAGAAGCTCGTGCTGCAGGGTGCAGACGTATTTTGATTGCTACAGATGGTGTATTTTCAATGGATGGCTATATCGCACAGATTGATAAAGTGTGCGATCTCGCTGATCAATATGGAGCAATGACGATGGTCGACGATTGTCACGCTACAGGTTTTGTAGGCAAAACGGGTCGCGGAAGTGCGGAGCATTGTGGTGCTTTTGGTCGTGTAGATATCATAACAGGCACATTTGGCAAGGCGCTAGGTGGTGCATCAGGTGGATTTACAGCAGCAAAAAAAGAAATCGTAGAGCTACTCCGTCAACGATCTAGACCTTATCTTTTCTCAAATACTTTAGCACCATCCATCGTAGGTGCGTCGATCAAAGTCTTAGACATTTTAGAGAGTTCGACGGCATTGCGAGATAAACTAGAAAGTAATACAGCTCTGTTTCGTCAAGAAATGGGAGCAGCAACACAAAACCACTTAGGCGTTTTTCCGCTGGCAGCTCCATGTTTGGAACAACTGCTGGCGGC
>JANMMV010000128.1:0-5791 GCA_031373565.1 Saprospiraceae bacterium | reverse complement strand
GGTCAAATTGATACGATGATCAGTAACTCTATTTTGTGGATAGTTGTACGTGCGAATCTTATCAGATCTATCACCAGATCCTACAAGAGATCTTCGCTTATCTTTTTGTTCGATGTAGACTCTTTCACGAGCAGCCTCTTTGATTTTGACATACAGTCTGCCGAGTGCTATCTCACGGTTTTTGTGTTGAGATCTTGAGTCAGTACTCTCCGCAACGATCCCCGTGGGAAGGTGTGTAAATCGTACGCCAGATTCGGTCTTATTGACGTGCTGACCACCAGCACCCTGCGCTCGGAATGTGTCCGTACGAAGTTCGTCTTTGCGTATATCTATCTCTTCTTCTTCATATTTAGGCATAACCACCACTGTGGCAGCTGATGTGTGAACACGGCCTTGGGCTTCGGTCTTAGGCACACGCTGTACACGGTGGGCACCTGATTCAAATTTAACTTTGCCATAAACCTCAGCACCTGACACTTCTAGTACGACCTTATTATAGCCACCTACAGAGCCAGGATTCTCGTCGATTACTTCTGTCTTCCAGCCTTGTGATTCGAAGTATTTAGTATACATTCTGAATAAATCGCCTGCAAAAATCGATGCTTCATCGCCACCTGTTCCAGATCTGATCTCAAAAATCACATCTTTGGCATCTTCGGGATCTTTTGGAATCAATAGATATTCGAGTGTAGACATCAGTTCCGTCACTTGGGGCCCGAGATCGTCCATCTCCATCTGCGCCATTTCTTTCATCTCAGGATCGGCGTCCTTGAGCATTTCTTTTGCACTTTCGAGATTAGATGAAGCCAACTTGTATTTTACAAATGTCTCGATGATCTCAGACATATCTTTGTACTCCTTATTGATCTTGGCGAATTGTTTCATATCTGCCAAAACCTCAGGGTCAGAGAGTTTTTCTTCGAGATAGTGATATCTATCTTGTATGGCTTCGAGTTTATCTAACATGTGTAGTTGTGCAAATTAGCCGCAAAAGTAATCAAATTTGGCAATAATCAGGTATCGACCTGAGTGTATGTGTGTATCGTAGAATGTACAATTGGCAAAATCAAACCGAAAAGAATCTACTTTACCACCAAGGTTTCAAACTGCTTCAAAAACACGGGATCATACTCTGCACCATGCCCAGGCGTATCATCGACGGTTACTTGCCAGTCTTTGTGATAGGTCATCCCACCCATGATCGGATCTTCTGACATCATCAGCGGGCTATCGAGATCATGAAAAATAATGTGATCCCAAGCCATATCAAAGTGCACGAGCGCAGAAATACCTAGCCTTGATTCTGAAAAAGAGCCAGTCTGGCAGTATACATCAGCGGCTTGCGCGACAGCGGCAACTTTCATCGCATTGCAAATACCACCAGCTTTGCCAAGTTTGATGTTGATCATGTGGGCCGCATGTTGACTGAGTACTTTAAAAGCATCTTTATGGTTGAAAACAGACTCATCAGCCATAATTGGAATAGGGCTTGCAGCTGTAAGTCTGACTTGGTCGATGGTATTGCCAGCTTGCACCGGTTCTTCACAATGTTCGATATTGAGATCTGATAAGCCATCTCGGATTCTCTTGGCGTCTATATAATTCCATCCTTGGTTGGCGTCAATTCTAAGGGGCAAGTCGTGACCTACTGCATTTCTAATGGCTTCTATTCTGCCTATATCATTGCTAGGACCGCGTTCACCGAGTTTGACCTTCAAGACTGGAAAACCCATCTCTTTAAACTTGAGCGCTTTTTCGGCCATTTTCTCTTTTGATAATAAGGATACGGTGTTATCAGTATAGATTTTCTTCTCTCTATCTCCCTTGAGAAATGCATATAGTGGAAGATTGTCCATCTTAGAAACAAGGTCATAAAGTGCCATATCAAAGGCACATTTGACGGAAGCATTGCCGACGATCATCCTATCCATTAGTGCAACGTGTCGATGTATCTCCCTTGGATCGGCCCCGATCAGTGCGGCAGCGAGGTCTTTGGCAAAAGCCATCGTACCTGTTTGTGTCTCACCGTGGATGGATCTATAAGGACAACATTCGCCGATGCCATATACACCATCAGAATTGTAAATCTTGACAACCGTATTGCGAGCATGTGTCAGGGCTCCCTTTGAGATGACAAAAGGTTCGGTCAGTTTGATCTGAAGTGGAGTGACTTCTATCCGATCTATGTTAGTGGATCTCATTGTTTCTGCTTTATGATCCAAAGATAGCAGAATTGCCGTAAATTGATTAGTAGTGCGATAAATAAAACTACATTCTAAACATAGGCGCTAATATATGCACATGTCAACAAACACTCGTTCTCAAATGATAACTTGTATCTTAATAAGGAAAAATCTCTTGATTTGTCCTGCAAAGATTCAACATTCCTTTGAGTTACCTGCAACCTTTTTAGCCATCGCCAACTTGAAACTTTGGCTCTTTAAACAAATAGTTTTCGAAATAGTATGACAACCAAAACCGCTACAATTCAAAAAAAATATAAGAACAGCGCACCCACTCATCACACAAAACAATCTTTTATTTTTTTGGCCGACACACTGAGCAGACGTTAAAAAACAATAAAGTCTTTTTTCTACTCCAAAAAAATATATATAAAGAAAAAAAGTAGCTCTGTTTGCTGGGCTGCTTTTTAATATTAAAATGCTGTTGTGCTTTGATAACAATTGCTATTTTCATTAATTAATAAGTAAGAATCATACAACTTATTCGTAAAATTATGTAATACTGAACGAAATAATAAACGGCACTTTTGCAGTGCGAAAATTCATATAAAAATTTAATCATCACATAACAAAAAGCAACGTGAGCAACACTGAAAATTTGAATAACAATGAAGCCATTGACAAACTAAAAAGTTTGGTTAATGATATAACGGTCTGCCTTTTCTGCACCGACTTAAAAACAGATGACGGTGCTGCATGTCGACCTATGAGTGCAATAAAAGTTTGCGACCAAGGCAATATTTGGTTTTTCAGCGAAAAGAGCAGCGATAAAAACAAAGCCATTGCAGCAGATAAAGATGTGCAACTCTTTTTCTCGCACCCTGGTAAAAGCAGCTACTTAGTTGTGAACGGTGAAGCAGAAATAATTTTAGACAAAGCAAAAATTGAAGAGCTTTGGTCCCCCATTGCCAAAATTTGGTTTAAGGAGGGCAAGAACGATCCAAACATTTCTGTTATTAAAGTAACTCCATTCAGTGCTTACTATTGGGACACAGACGGCAACCAAATGATTAATTTTATAAAAATGATTGCATCAGTTGCCACAGGAACAAATTTAGTTACAGGCCAAAAAGGTGCATTAAAACTTTAAACAATTTATAAATAATTTTTACTCACAATTAAATAATTAAAAAATGGAAAATGAAAAAACAGTTGATGTATTAAATAAACTGATACAAATCAATAACGACCGAATTGAAGGATATGAAACCGCATCAAATGAAACAGAAGAACAAGATTTAAAGACATTCTTTAGCGAACTAAAACAAACGAGCCTGCATTGCAATAAAGAACTTTCAAGCGAAGTAGCAAAATTGGGTGGCACAGCAACAGATGGAACAAAAACAACTGGTAAATTTTTCCGGGTGTGGATGGATGTGAAAGCAGCACTAACAGGTAAAGACCGTAAGGCTATCTTAAACTCATGCGAATATGGCGAAGATTGGGCAAAAGATACTTACAAAAACGCATTGGAGAATGATTTAGAAAATCTAAATGCTGAACAACAAACAATGATTAAAGCGCAGCACGTCTTACTTGTAGCCGACCACAACAAAGTAAAAATTATGAGAGAGGCGGTGCCAGCTTAAAAAAGTTTGCAGTTGAGCAGATAAACCAGCCCTAAATTGTTATAAAGTCAGGTTTTTCCATTAGACTTTTTAACTTTTTCATACAAAGGCAGGCGTGTTCACCCGACATTTATTCAAACTAATTGTGATAGGTGTGGACACCTGCATAGAGGAGCAAAACGTTAAAATTTAAAGTGAATAACAATAAATAAATATGAAAAATTACAAATTATTTACCGCCACAAAAGTAGGCGAAATAGCATCAAAAAATAGTATTGTAATGGCTCCCATGACGCGCTGCCGAGCCATCGGAAATATCCCGAATGACTTGATGGCAAAGTATTATCAACAACGCGCCACGGCTGGTTTAATAATTACAGAAGGTACCTCTCCTTCGCCAAATGGCTTGGGCTATGCACGCATTCCCGGTATTTTTAGTGAAGAACAAATACTAGGGTGGAAAAAGGTAACATCAGCAGTGCACAAAAGTGGTGGAAAAATAATAGTACAATTAATGCACACCGGGAGGATGAGCCACATTCTGAATATGCAAAAAGGAGCAGAAATAATTGCGCCCTCAGCCGTAAAACCCGAAGGGCAAATGTGGACAGATGCCAAGCAAATGCAAGATTATCCTACTCCTAAAGCAATGACTGCCGAGGATATTGTTACAACTCAAGCCGAATTTCTAAATGCAGCCAAAAATGCAATAGAAGCAGGTTTTGATGGCGTAGAATTGCATTGTGCCAATGGATATTTGCTTGAAGAATTTTTATCACCTTTGAGCAATGTACGTACCGATAAATACAATGGAAGTGTAGAAAATATTTGTCGATTTGTACTAGAAGTGGCTAAGCAAGTGGCTTCTGACATCGGGAACGGGAAAACCGGTATTCGATTATCGCCTTACGGTATTGCCGGAGATATGCCAAATTACGATGAAATAGAGGCTACTTACGATTACCTCTCTAAAGAATTGAATAAGCTGAATATTGCTTATATCCATTTGGTAGATCATTCTGCTATGGGAGCACCGAGTGTACCTATTGAAATTAAAAAACTAATTCGAAACAATTTTAAGAATACCCTTATTATTTGTGGTGGCTATGACAAGGAAAGTGCTGAAGACGATCTGGAAAGTGGTTTGTGTGACCTTGTGGGATTTGGCAGACCTTTTATCAATAATCCTGATTTGGTAGAAAGAATGGAAAAAAACAATGAATTGTCTCAAAGCCTAAATACTGAATTATTTTACTCGTCAGAAGAACACGGCTACACGGATTATCCAAAATTTAGTGCAGTTCAGGTACTTAAAATTCAGTAGATAAATTGATAAATAAATGCACCAAATCAAGATGAAACCAGATCATTAACCAATCTAAACAATATGTTATGTTGGTGACGAGCAACAACAAAGGCAAAAAAACAAAAAATTTAAAAACGGAGAAAAATGCTGGATAAAAACGATCAATTCAGGCGAAAATTTATTCAGCAGTCATCCCTGGTAGCTGCTGGTGTTTTGCTTGCAAACCCACTACAGCTTTTTTCGCAAACAAATAAAGCACACAACGTGAATAAGAACATTAATTCAAAAGGCTATGCCGGAAAAGATGAACAAGGAAAATTGGTTTCTTGGAACTTCGAACGCAGATCAGTTGGCGACAATGATATTTTAATTGACATCAAGTTCAGTGGAATTTGCCACTCCGACATTCATACCATAAAAGGACATTGGGGAAAGCAGCACTATCCACAAGTACCTGGGCATGAAATTGCAGGCATAGTGTCTGCAGTAGGAAAAAATGTAACCAAGTTTAAGATTGGAGACAAAGCTGGCGTGGGTTGCATGGTAAATAGTTGCATGAAATGTGAGAGTTGTAAAAATGGCGAAGAGCAACATTGCGAAACCACAGGGATGGTAGGCACTTACGGTACTCCCGAAAAATCATCACCGACAGGAATAACCCAAGGTGGATATTC
>JANMMV010000126.1:0-4384 GCA_031373565.1 Saprospiraceae bacterium | reverse complement strand
CTTTTCACCACCACCTACATAGATGACGTTTGGATCTGCTGCACTCACTGCGATGCTCCCAATAGAGCCACCAAAAAATCCATCTGATATATTCTCCCAAGATCGACCGCCGTCCGCTGTTTTCCAAACACCACCGCCCGTTGCACCAAAATAAAATAAATTAGGTTTGTTGTTTACGCCTGCAACAGCACAAGATCGACCGCCGCGAAATGGACCAATACATCTCCACTCAATCGAGCTATATGTGGAAGGGTCTACTGTCGTGGTGCTCATTTTTTGGCTGAAACCAAAAGTGGATATCATAACTGACAATACGACAAAAATAAGTCTCAGGAAATACATAAATGATGATTTTGATGATTTGAAGTGCTAAGGTAGGAAAATAGTTGAAAGTATTTGTTGGAATAAATATCGGTTTTTGCGATTCATCCATGTATTCATAGTAAGCTATAACAGGGGATAACTCGAATATAAAAAACCTTAGCTACAAAAAAATTCTAAAGTGTTATTATATTGCATAAATTTTTAATACGTTTGTATTTCTAATACAAATACTTCTGAATACATGGTGAATGAAAACCTTTTGTTTCTTGACTTAGAGTTGTCGAAGAAAAACATCTTTACTTTTTTAGCTCCACAGATGGGCAGGCTTACCGAGAAGCCATTGACTATCGAAGATTATTCGATACAGCTATCTACGCTTGATATTGACATGATAAAGCTTACGGCACTTCACAAAAAATTGTTTATTCAGATGCCGCTCGGCTTTAAAATTAATAAAATTGATGGCATATTCGGTTTGGAAGGTGAAGGCGAAATGTTACTTGACCTAGTTATGGAATGTAACATCGATACCAATTTCTACCTAACTACGAAGTCTGAACTAATAGACTTTACATGGACAAAAGAGCCGAAAGTACATGTTGGTGTTTTGACGTTGCCCGCAGCGACGATAGGTGACTTCTTGATAAAATGTATCAAGGAGGACTTATTTATTAATCTAGACCAAAAAATAGCAGAGACTTTTGACCTTAGATCGACGATCCTGACCCAACTGGCCAAAGTAGAACCTAACATCATGGTTTACAGTAAACCTGCACTATATTTCAATTTTGAATTAGTCAGTTTACAGACGACAGGCTTCAGAGATGAGGACGGTAGAGTTCATATGCACATCTGGGCAGAAATAGCTAGTAAAATATCCGACGAGACGATCGTTTTTGAGCAAACGCATGATCCATCATTCCATTGGATAGACGATGACATCAAAGCTACTAATCAAGAAGTTCAGCTACAATTATCATATACTGGTCTCAGCAAGGTTATCAAACAATCGATCAATGGTGCGGAATTAGGTGGAAAATCCTTTGACATAGATACGGTGCATATCCGAAGTACAAGTTTCCTAGAGATCAAAGCCAATATTTTTCAACCTGTCAAAGGTATCATAACCATCACCGGAAAACCAGTTTTTGATGAGCAAACCCAAGAACTCAACATTCAAAATCTAAACATTGACATCAATGCAGAAAATTTCATCTACAAGTTGTCATCTCCTATTATAGAAAAAATAGTAACTAACAAGGTAAACTCCTTACTGCCGTTAAACATAGCCAGCCTTATCAAACCATATATAACAAAGATTCCTTCAATCTCCATGTTTGATAACATAATCCATTTGCAACCTACTTTTAATCAAGTCATTATTCAAAAATTTGAGTGGTCACCGACCCACCTTACTATCACTGCCGCCTTGCAAAATGCAGAAGTAGATGTGACATTGTGAAAGCTAGACGCTAAAAGTGGGAGATCACGGTACATTAAACCCTTCAATGATAAAAAAAAAATAACCATTAAGCCATTAAGGAACATGAAGCCCTCTACTAATTATCTTACTTTTGGAATGTTGAAAAAACGCTCTTAAATTCTAAATGTGCTCATGAAAAAACAAATTCCACTATTCTAATACAAAAACATGACGAAAAGGCAAGTCACCCAATTATCATATGAAATTGTAGGTTTGGCGATTAAAGTACATAAAGAATTAGGTCCAGGACTTCTAGAAAGTATCTATGAACAATGTCTATATTATGAACTAAAAAAAAATGGATATTATGTTGAAAAACAACTTAGAGTTCCTGTGTTTTATGATACTATCGAAATGGAAATTGATCTTCGTCTCGATTTACTAGTAAATGATTGTGTTGTTGTCGAGTTGAAGGCAATCGAACTCCTTTTGCCTGTCCACGAAGCGCAAGTATTGACTTACATGAAAGTACTTAAGAAACCACAGGGCCTATTAATCAACTTTTTTACTGCCAATATAACGAAAACCACTAAGCCATTTGTAAATGAATACTATAATATATTGCCCGATTAAGAAAAACCAATGTAGGCGTTAAAAGACGGTGGATGTATTACTTAATTCGCTTCATTCCTTAACTTCTTAATGTTTAAAAGACTAATTTATGCAGCGTTCAAGCATCATGTGCGCCAAAACACCAATCCGATGCACAAAGAATATCTATCAATTGTTTGCCTAACAATATATTGTTTATCTATGTCCCAAGGTCAATATTAAAAATAAAAGTAATATGAGTATCGATTCGCAAAGGATGATTTCGCTTAAAGAACAGGAGATGGAAGAGTCTGCGACAATCCGAATGGCGCAAAAAAGCTCAAAAATTTTATGGCAAAGTAGCTAAAATAATTACCAGATTTGGCAAAAGCATGGACTTTAAGCTACTGTAAAAAGTTAATCGATATCGTTTGAATCAAAGCCAATTCCCTCTCAAGATTTTGTGCTTTCTTCTTCGATATCAAAATTGATTTTAAGACCTAGCCAAAATATGACGGATCTGCCAATTTATTTGGCCAATCTGAGTGCGAAATCCGCTGTCACACGTCTTCGCCCTTAGACGATTTGGCTTGTTCGTGTTTGTGGCATGCCTATCGATAACGAAAACCACTAAGCCATTTGTCAATGAATGCTATAATATGTTGCCCGATTAAGAAAAGCCAATGTAGGCGTTAAAAGACGGTGGATGTATTACTTAATTCTCTTCATTCCTTAACTTCTTAATGTTTAAAAGACTAACTTATGCAGCGTTCAAGAACCATGTGGGCCAAAAGACCAGTCCAATCCAGAAAGAATGTCTATCAAATGTTTGCCTAATAATATTTTGTTTATCTTTGTGCCAAAGTCAATATTAAAAATAAAAGTAATATGAGTCTCGATTCGCAAAGAATGATTTCGCTTAAAGTACAGGAGATGGAAGAGTCTGCCACTATACGTATGGCGCAGAAAGCAAGGGATCTTGCTGCTAAAGGAGTGAATGTCATCAGCTTAAGCCTTGGCGAGCCAGATTTTGACACTCCGAAATTTATCAAAGATGCTGCTTACGAGGCGCTAAAAGCTGGTTTTACGAAATATACACCTGTTCCGGGATCGATGAATTTGAGAAAAGCGATTTGCGAAAAATTTGCCGCAGAGAACGCGCTACATTTTGATCCGTCACAGATCGTTGTATCAAACGGCGCTAAACAAAGCATCGCAAATATATGTATGGCTATCCTTAATCCTGGAGATGAAGCCATAATCCTTACGCCTTACTGGGTATCGTATGCTGAGATTGTAAAATTTTCAGGCGGTACGCCTATTTTTGTTGGTGCTGGAATCGAAGATGACTTTAAAGTAAAGGCAAGTGATATCGAAAAAGCAATTACAGCGCGAACTAAGTTAATCGTTTTCTCATCACCGTGCAATCCGACAGGCTCGGTATTTTCATATGAAGAACTTGCTGCGATTGCTGATGTCGTTCGTAATCATGATCATATTTTAGTCGTTTCTGATGAAATATATGAATATATCAATTTCGTAGGTGCTCACCACAGTATCGGTGCGATGGAAGGCATGGAAGGTAAAGTTGCTACCGTCAATGGATTTGCGAAGGGATTTTCGATGACTGGATGGAGACTTGGTTATATGGGCGGACCAAAATGGTTGGCTGATGCGTGTAATAAGGTACAAGGCCAAATCACATCTGGCGCTGCATCGTTTAGCCAAGAAGCCGCGGCCGTCGCCCTACGATCATCTAGAGAAGAAACGATTGCCATGCGAGAAGCATTCCGTTCTCGTCGTGATCTTATCATAGCTGGCTTACAAAACATTCCTGGTATTAAGATAAATCATCCAGAAGGCGCATTCTATGTATTTCCTGATGTTTCGGCTTATTTCGGAACATCCAATGGTAATGTCGACATCAACAATGCGGATGATTTTGCAGAAGCGATGCTGACTGAAGCGCATGTAGGTACTGTGTCTGGAAGTGCATTTGGCGCCGATAATTGTATACGAATTTCTTATGCGGCATCGGATGAAGAT
>JANMMV010000735.1:0-9253 GCA_031373565.1 Saprospiraceae bacterium | reverse complement strand
GAAAATACCTGTTGTCAAAAAATATATTGTCATTACTTTGATGGCTTTAGTAGGACTAGTGGGTTTCAGTCTTTTACCAAATGTTACCGCAGAAAATCAAGAAAAAGGCATATTGGCATTATCGGGCATGCCTTTGTTTGAAAATTTAGGCGTCATATTTTTTGCATCATTATTAGGCGTGATGTTTTATGTCCTTAAGACCGTTAAAGATAAAATTGACAACTTTACATTATTACCTGTAGATGTATTTGCTTTTAATATTTCCATAATGATAGGAGTAGTTGCTGGTTTTATCATCTCAGAACTCTTTACTTTTAGTTCATCAATTATGGGATCATCTATAGAAGTTCATAAAATGACGCTTGCTTTATTAGGAGGATTTGCCTCTGATTCTATGTTCTCGATCTTGCAAAATATCGTAGATAAAATAAAGACCTTGTTTTTAACTTGACCAGAAATAATTATAGGGATAACTAGGAACGCATAATCAATATCAATAAATAATATGAAAACGTGCGATTTTAGTATAGTTTTAAAAATAAAAAAGGTGACAACCGAAAAGAATACACATTCTCATGGAGTGGTAGAGATAAAAGGTATCGGTGACATCAAATCAATCATAAGTAATCTAAAATAGGAATCTTAAAGAATTATAAAGCTTGTTGTGTCACGAGGTCAGCCACATGTGCGTATCGATTGACAAACCAATATTTAACGCGAATAATGCATTTGTTATAATATTTACTATGCTAATAAAAGAAGTTATTTAGTGAGTAAGCATGAATGTTAAGATATAATTACGGTTAAAAAAAAGACTTTGCCAAACGCACCATTAAATAGGTGCTTTGACAAAGTCTAATGGGCATTATGAGGGGTCTTATTAATGCCAAGGAGTTAATTTCTTTATAGTAGTAGTGATTAGTTACTGTGCTGCTTTTACAATCTTTTGATGGATGAAATTTGACCCTTTGCTCTTTAATAAATATATTCCATCTGGTTGATCTGATAGGTCTAATAATTTAGAATATTCTCCTTCAAGAATAGAAATGGTTCTTGCAATTGTTCCATCCATTCTCACAAGGTCCAAGTCTAAGGCAGTATCAATTGGTTTGTCGAGCTCAATATTAATCATATCATCTGCGGGATTCGGACTTGCTTTGACACCAAGGTATAAACCTTTTATTTGGATGGATAAAACCGTACTGTAATCATACAGACCATCATAATCCACTTGCTTTATACGATAATAATATGTATTACCTGGTTTAGTAGTTTCATCTAGGAATTCATAGTTAGAGGGCGTCGATGAATCTCCAGACCCTTTTACTTGTCCTACTGAGATAAATTTGATGCCATCCATACTTCTTTCTATTTCAAAGTAGTCATTGTGGATTTCGGTTGCAGTTTGCCAATATACTTGACTATATCCCTTTTCTGTTGGTGCAAGAAATATCCCTGACCACTTAACTGGTAGCGGAGCACCGACATTGGTATTCATGCTTGTTAGGTTATACACTTCATTGTTGCCTGTCGAACGCAAACATGCTCTAAGCTCCAGAGTAGCTCCAGATGTGGTAGGGGACCAAGTAGAAGTGACCCCCAATCCTCCTGTCAAATTGCCACTAGTAACAAACGCTCCACCATTGACACGATAATCAAAACGAACATACTGATCCCAAGGCTCAGTGGCCAAGCCTAGCCTATTAACTACAAAGGTCATATTTACTGTGCCTAAGCCTGAAATATTTAATATCGGTGAATTAAAACAAATTTCACCATTTGGATCCCTAGTTTCTATGACGCCGTTGTAAACCATCGCATAATCTCGGTTAGCAATGTTAAATGGAGTCCAGCCCAAACTTGAGTATACAAACGAAAAAGGAGCTGAAGATGTTCCTGACATATACCAATTCATGCCTGCTATATTGAATGTTGGGCAAACGGTGGGATTAGATCCACTACAGTTTTGAGCAGAGCTACCAGCAGGCCACATTATACCTCTTTGTTCAACACTGACATTGGGCGTGTATTGGGCAAAAATTAGACTATTTAATAAAATAAATATGCAAGTAAATAATATTGTTTTCATTGCCTATATATAAAAATGGTTGATAAAATCGATGATATAAAGCAACTGTAGAGATCATTTCAACACAAAATGATTTCTACAGTTGTTCTAATTAAGCATTAAGGCCTTGACGGGTAAATCCCCTCGTAAGCCATACAATAAATGATGGTCAAATACGGTTGCATATTTGGGTGAGGTGCATTTTCTCCAGCGCTAGCTGTTGTCACTGCTCCTGCTTTCATCACTTGATTTGTAGCACCAGTGGTAGTATATATCTCTGCCGATGTCAACAAGGCGTTTGCGGCTTCGTCAGTACTTGCGGTCGCATTACTACCCGTGAGTGTTGCAATGTGGTTGTGTATTGGAAGATTGGGAGTTGTCAATGTTACTTGTTCTGTTCCACCTACTTCACCAATAGTATAGCTACTGCCTCCACTTGAAGTGCCTTGACTAACTGGTACTCTTCCTCGTAGATCTGGAAGAGCAAATGTAGACACCCCATCACCGCCATAGATAGTTCCTAGCAAAGAATAAAGAGCAGTGTAATCCTGTATTGATAACAATCTACCATCACAAGGAAAGTAGCCAACTGGAGCATATGTGCCACCTATTTGTATGATTGAGCCAATGATTGGATCCATTTTGATTTTTATTTAAGGTGATTAAAAAATTATGGTCTTGACGGGAAAATACCTTGAAGAGAGATACAGTAATTCAAAGCTAAAAAAGGCTGCATATTATTATGTGCCGCACCTCCACCTGCATTAGCTATTGTTACTGCACCTGCTTTCATAACCTGATTAGCTGCTCCTGTCGTAGTATAAAACTCCCCTTGAGTTAATAAGGCATTTGCAGGTTCATCAGCGTCTATGGCGCCATTGCTGCCGTTAAGTGATGCTCCGTGATTATGCGACGGCATTTGTGTAGCTAATAGCGTTACAGTTTCTGTTCCTGCCATTTGACCGATAACGTAATTGCTGCCTGAAGGATTTGTTCCTTGATTGAGGGCCACTCTTCCACGTAAATCTGGAAGTGCGAAGGTTGTTCTACCGTCACCACCATAAGTAGTGCCTAGTAAAGAAAATAAAGCTGAATTTTGAGCAATAGATAATAACTGACCGTTGCATTGTGCCCAGCCTCTAGGGGCCCAATCAAAACCGAATAAACAAACTTGACCAATAAAAGGATCCATAACTATTGTATTTAAGGTTGGTTAAAAAATTAATTATATAATGATGCAAATATCATCGGATCAGATGTTTTGTATCAGCGTAGAAATACGGGAATATTTATACGTATATCTACGGGGCCGCTTTTTTGGACGTAATTTTTGAAATAAAAAGTGTCAATAAACACCGAACTTGATGTGAAGCAGAAGGCTTCTTGTAAGTAATAATCCTATTAGTCCTAAACGTCCATTTTTAGTAGCTACAACTGCTGATTTCCCTTCAGCTCCAGTATTGGTTATGGACAGGCCCTATATAGACTTTAAATGGCTAAATACTAAACCTAAAAAACCACTTGATAAGCATGGTCATATATCATTCAGTTTTAATTCGTACAGGGTTGTTTTAAAATCGTCATTTCTACGGCCTCTAATACTAGTATTATGGGCTACATTTGTTCTAGTTTAAAACGTTTTGGACAGGTGTGATACAGAATAATAAAACAAAATTGTAAAGTGAGAAATACTAATGTGAAGCCTTCCGGGCCCTTCTAAAAAAACCTATGCAAAACAAATAATAGATCAATATTCTACTGAATCAAAAGACAAAGATGAGTTAGACCGATTCTGCGAAGTCCTTCTCAAGATCCGTAAAGCCATTGATCATGTAGCCGGCGGAAAAATGGATGCTGAAACTAATGTATTGGCAAATGCGGCACACAGCCAATATGATTATTGACGATGCATGGATACACAGCTGTAGAAGACCGAAAGCCTCGTTTCCGGTACCCTACGTGAGACAAAATAAGTTTTGGCAACCGTTGCTCGTGTAGATAGTGCATATGGTGATCGCAATCTTGTCTCTACATGTCCCCCGATGGAGGATTATATGAAATAAGAAAAAGTTCTCTACGCTTTCTATCAATAAAAAAAAGAGCTAGTTTCGATAACTAGCCCTTTTTTTTTGCTATCATATGGGTCGATTGAAAAGATCACAAGTATAAAATCGCTTAAACCGCCTAGTGTAATAAGAAATATGTTGCTAACTTACGGTGTGTAGATGCTGCGATGTCCGAACATGGCGTAAGTACTCCCGCAATTTTGACAAAAAGGATTATTAAACACGTTCACAATGCTGGCAAAAATTTGAGCACGGTGTCAAAGATGACGTCAGATTCTTTACGGCTCACTTCCTTTGATGCTTTTGGGTTTAAATATAAGATCACCAAAAAAAACACTGAAACCCCACAAAACCCGTATTTATACGTACTTTATACTCATAAACTATGGCGAATTTTGTATCTCGGGAATACGCCAGAGGGGATTCAAATTTATTTCAACAAAAAACTTGTTCGAATCCATCTTATGCCTACCTTGTGGGTGCTACCGATTTATTAACTAACATCAAAAACAACAAAAACAATGAAAACCAGCTTTCAATTTTTAGTTCTTTTTTTATTCGTGACGTTTTATGCTTGTAATAACGCACCGAAAAGCAGTGTTGAAGAAGTATCTGCCGCAACTAAATCAACCGTTAGTCCTACCTTCCAGGACACAATCAGTCAAGCCACGTTCACACAATGGACACAATTATGGGACTCATTAGGAAGTAATTATAGTGACACATCGTTAGTAAAATTTTACAAACTGCCAATAATTGATATGTCGGAATTTTTAACTTTGAATGCAAAAACAGCTTTATTTTATCAGGGATTAGAATCACTTGGAGCTGGAAAATATGAAGCACATTTGGTCCTTACGGGATTAGATAGTAGAGGAAATAACATAGGCAAATATTTTGATGTAACGCAACCTTGTCCTAGGTTCTGCGGACCATTTAATTGATGATCTATACGTAAACACTAAATGTCTAAAATGACTTTCCTATTACGTGCCTTACGTGCGATAATTACAAAAGGAAATCAAAGTAGCAATCAGATTAGCTCTCGATGGACTTTAAGATATCATATATCATCAGAAATCTACTTTTTTGCATTTTTAACCTTCATTGCGGAATTCATTTTAGATATTTAGTTACAAGGTATTATTACTGTTTTGTCTTGCTTAATTCAGAATCGATAGATGAGTGAATTCGTTTATATATTAGCTAATCTTGTTTTAGGTGTGGCCGTCATAACATCTATACTAGGATCTTTTATTTATCCCAGACTCAATATTGTCAATAAGTATTTTATACTATTTTTGGTTTTTGGCACTATCATAGAGTTGATATCAAAAACGTGGGCAAATGATGGGAAAAATAATCTTATTTTCTTTCATATAAATGCACTAGTCGAATTTACGGTTTTGACATTATTTTTTGCATCGATTTATGAGACTAAAAAGCAATTTTTACTCAATTGGCTTTTACCATCAGGCAGTGTATTGATCATTTGTAATTCACTTTTCATTCAAAAATTAAACACTTACAATTCTAATTCCCTCACTTTAGTGAGCATTTTCTTAATCGGCTGTTGTTTATATTATTTTTACCATATTATTGATAAAAATGAATCAACTCCACAAAATATTTTCACAAAGTACGCCGTGTTTAGCATTTTTTGCTTGCACATTTTTTCTATAATGATTCTATTTTTTGGCAATTATTTGTTGAATGCGGATAGTGAATTGGTGAATTCAATATGGGTAATTAGATCGTTCATCATTCTATTTATAAAACTGCTAATTTTGAGTCAATTAATAAAAATGACGAGTACTTATTATTATAAAAACAATCAATATGAATGAATCGGTTGTACCTATGTACATTTTGTGCAGCACGGGATTACTATTAACCATATGCATAGGTGTGATAATCTTTTTGAATCGATCTCAAAATAAAGTAAATAAAATACTACTTAATGAAAAAGAAATGGAGATAAAATTTCAGAACGAATTGCTACAAAATACGGTTAGAACCAAAGAAGAAGAAAGAAAACGGATTGCTACAGAATTGCACGATGATATTGCGTCCAAACTCAATATCATTCATTTGAATGTTCATCTTCTGAAAAAAGGCCAATATCTTCTCGAATCTGATCTAAAATTAATTGATCAGATTGAAACTTCTTTAAATGTTAGTATTGAAAGAACGCGTTCCATTTCACATGAATTACTGCCGCAGGTTTTTAAAAAATTTGGAATTCACCATGCCCTCAAAGAACTCGAACATGCGGTCAATATTTCTCAGACAATACTCTTGAGCATGGAGTCCGAACATTTAATAAATATAACCAATGAGTTAAAATTGCTTCACATATATCGCATCTTGCAGGAATTGATTCAGAATACCATAAAATATGCAGAAGCTAAACATATTAAAATTGTATTCAAAATTGAAGATCATGGTATGATCACTATGACTTACAGTGATGATGGAAAAGGTTTTGATCCGCAAAAGACTTCCCATGGCTTAGGTTTTGGTAATATATTGACACGAGCCAAGCTCTTGGCTGGCATAGCAGAATTCAAATCCACTCCAGATATAAAAGGTATGTTATTCTCAGTTAAATTTCAAAATAATGACTAAAGTAAAAGTGTGTATTGTCGATGACGAAAAACTATTTATCCAAGGCATGCGTATGATTCTTGAGCTAGATGAAAGCATCGAAGTTGTTATGACTGCATGCAATGGAAAAGATTTATTTAATAAACTTAACACCGCTCCTACTGAGATTGATGTGATGTTGTTGGATTTGGAAATGCCAGAAATGGACGGAGTGGATACCCTAATACAAATAGTAAAACATAACTTAAAAATAAAAATCATTGTTTTGACATCTCACTACAATGATAGTATGATCATCAGGCTTTTAGATGAAGGTGCCTCCGGCTTTCTTGCGAAAAATGAAAATCCAGATGAAGTGATAGAAACCATTAAGAAAGTTCATCAAAAGGGTCTTCATATCAACACTCATATCATGCAACTCATTAGGAACAGACGATTAATGGCTAACCGTAAGATAAAGGTAGGTGAACTGACTCAAAGAGAAACGGATGTTTTAAAACTTATTTGCATGGAATACACCAATAAAGAAATAGGTGAACAGTTATTCATTTCTGCCCGAACAGTAGAAGGTTACAGGCAAAGCATTTTGGAGAAAACCAATTGTAAAAATACCGCTGGTATCGTAATATATGCCATTGAGCATCATCTTATTGATGTCAATATCTCAAAATATCAATAATAATAATTTGAAAGAAAAAATGCTATTTAACCGTGAACATGCATAAAAAAATCTAAAGCATGACTTCCTTTGAAATAAGTCTTTTCGCTAATTTTATTGGCGTCCCAACATTCAGCACGAATCCTAATACATAATTACGGTTTATATAAAACTGCACTTCCTTACTATCATCATTAATCTCTTTAATATTTTTTTATCACTAAAGAAGCCATTTGGATTTTTTACTACTGGTGGTTTTATGCATAAATATAATAGTATAGATAAAGATAAAATTTCTTTACAAATACTTTCAATATCAAAAAAGTCATGTGTTTCTACGTATGTAAATTCCAGTATAAATACGTTATTCTCCATTTATCTATCAGCATATCTTTGCCATAGTGATGTCAAGTGATTTGAAGTGGTTTAATGAAATTAAATCACATATATGTCCTTTCTCTAAGCACTAAAGGTAATGATAAACCAAAACGCATCTCAAACAAAAATTAAAGAGTGGCAAAATTTTCTTGCACAGCAAGGATTTAGTGATGTCACTACATTTGTTGATTGTGAAAAACAAAGTATGGTGCAGTTGTGCACCTACCCTCCATGGGCTGACTATGTTTTTTGGCAATACACAGATGGACAAGTCGGTCCATCAGCACTGCCGTTAGATAGCGTTGGACATCGTGACCGTGATGTGTTTAAGGGAACATATAAAGATTTAGTTGCTTTTTGGAAAGCACAAGTGGTTTGATTCCGATGTTCCAATTTCAAAATGTATATTTAATAAAGCTCTAAAATGAATAGCAATAATCTCAACTTTGTGATACCCTTTTTATTATGTATTCTCATGCCAAAGGCATTATTTAGTCAATCGGGTGCTGTATCTAAGTCTCAATTTTTTGACGAAAAGTATAAAATAATAAAAAATAGTTTAGTGCATAATGATTCGACCCTATTTAGAATGATCAAAGAGTCCCAGGTTAGAATTTTGAAGAGCGAAGATGATTCCATTTTTATACAGTTGCGCCAGTATGGAGAAGTAGATGTACCTGACAATAGTCTTTTGAATCGGGTAGAAAAGACAAATGAAGTTTTTTACATTCTAATCAGTGAGGGTACGGATAAATTAAAATTTACAGACTTTGACATAAGCCCATTGGTGATTCCATTAAAAATTAGGCCAGTACTTGATAACAACCCACTTCAGTTTTTAGGTGATGTGGCTATAGGTCCTTATTTCGGATTTCAGCAAGGTTCCAAATTCTTTAAGCTTAATGCCCAACCGACACAGACAACTACGACCTTTTGTGCTTTTGGTTCCCCAACGATGATAAACTTAAACCCAGCCAACCAAAACGACAGTTCATCAGGCACTAGTAGTGTTTTAGGTTTAAGTGCAGGTATAGGCATTCTATTTGATGTCAATAACCTGCAGTTTGGCTTGGTAGGTGGGTGGGACTGGATAAGTGGCACAGCCTCTCAAACCTGGATCTATCAGGGCAAACCTTGGGCATCTTTTTCTTTTGCTTATAATCTTTCAAACCAGTAAATATATGGCCTCTATTCCTAGCACGCAGTCAAATGACCCTTCAACAGGTAACAACGTCCTAGAGGAGATTCAAATAATCCTTGATTATGTTTACAACAAGGGGATAAAAATACCCGAAACAATCTCACAACAGTCGATAATAAATGACTCACAGAATATGAATAATCTAGTCTCAGATTACAATGCACTGGTGGTGGCTATTTTACCATCGACACCGGAATCTATCAAGTTTGTCGGAAGAGAATTTGTGGGTGAAATAGAAATCATCAAAGCATGGAAAATACCTGTTGTCAAAAAAT
>JANMMV010000120.1:0-3801 GCA_031373565.1 Saprospiraceae bacterium | reverse complement strand
AAAGAAGTTTTTAGTGAGAAAATTGTAGGTGCTTATTTCGCTCAGTACGTTAAATCTGATTTAGAACTGCGTTATGGAAGAAAATTAGCTGTAGATGTATATTGGTCTAATCGTCTCAATATCGGTATCGGTCTTCCTTATGGCAATTCTTCATATTTGCCATTTACACGTCAGTTTGTCATCGGCGGGAGTAATAGTTTGCGAGGTTTTGTGCCTCGTCAGTTAGGTCCAGGTCGAGTCTTATCAACACCAGAGCAACAAATCGCCTATCCACAAATAGGTGGTGATTATAAGTTAGAATTTCAGACAGAATTACGGTTTCCCATTTTGAGCAAATTGCGAGGCGCCTTGTTTATGGATGCAGGCAATATTTGGTCAAAAAATAGCTTGATATTTGGCAATGAAGCGCGGCTGACTAGTCAGTTTCTACAAGACATTGCGGTTGACGGCGGTTTCGGTTTTCGATTCGATATCAAAGTCTTGATTATCCGCTTAGATATAGGCATTCCTTTACGCAAGCCTTGGTTACCCCGTGGTTCAGAATGGGTGATTGACCAAATAAGACTTGGGAGCAGTAGTTGGCGTACTGATAATATTGTGCTAAATATCGGCATTGGATATCCATTTTGATACTTTTTCAATGGCTATTGAGTAAGTTGGCACCGTTCTAATTTTTGGAATTTTTGAGATACATCTAGTTTAGTTACATCGCTGCTAAAAGATCGCAGAATTTTATTTTTGAGTGAACTCGCCACTAAGGAGCTGAAATTTAATGTGCAAATGATGTAACATTTTTTTATAATTGTACATGACTTATGGTAGTATTAAATAGCACCTTTGTAGTGTTGTGAGAATTCATTCACGACATAAATTTGTTGTTATGAAAAGTAATGCAGAATTGCAAACAGATGTTCAAAACGCCATCAAGTGGGAACCTTTGTTGAATGCAGCAGAAATTGGAGTCACCGCAAAAGACGGTGTTGTTTCATTGTCTGGTGTAGTGGACAGCTATGCAAAAAAAATGGAGGCAGAAAATGCGGCCAAAAAAGTATTGGGGGTTAAAGCGATAGTTGAAAACATTGCTGTTAAATTTCACAATTCATGGACAAAAACTGATCTTGAAATTGCTAACGAAGTTTTAAGCGCCTTAAAATCTAATATGTCCGTTCCTAAAGATAAAGTAAACGTAAAAGTTGAAGACGGTTGGGTCACTTTAGAAGGTGAATTACCATGGAATTATCAAAAAGAAGCGGCCAAAAGTGCAGTGCATTTTCTTGCTGGTGTGAAAGGCGTAAACAATGGTATAAAAATAAGATCGGAGAGCCATGATGTAATTGAAAAGGTAGATGTTGAAAATGCCATCGGCCGAAGTTGGTCGGTGGATGATAGTGATATCAATGTATCAGTATCTGGAACCACGGTTACTTTAAGCGGCACTGTAGCATCTTGGTATCAGAGGGATGAAGCCGGTCGAATCGCTTGGAACACGCCTGGCATTTGGCAAGTAAAAAATAATTTGGTAGTAGATTATTTGTATTCTTTTGTCTGACAAATATATTTATAAGCGGTGGATGAATCATTATCCACCGCTTATATCTCATCGCTTAAATTTGGATTAGAAAATGCAAGAAACCATAATTTTGGAAGGAGTAATGGAATCTAGTTGTTCTGTGTGAATTATATAACTATTGCTATTAATTCTATAATGGTTTTGCTCATAGAAAGCACCACTTTTGTGAGGTAGTAGATGATCAGTAAAGAGATAAAAAATATAAATGAAAAATTATACACATAAGCGTAATATCACAGCCCAAGGAAACCGCGACGTTTCGTAGTAGACCGATAATTCACTTTTATTGACGCATAAACGGATTCGCTGGTGATGAAATCGTCTTCGATCCATTTTAATTCATAATATAGTTTTTTTACTTTACCAAATGCTTGCCGAACAAAATCACGACAAATGAATAAATTTCTTCTCATCTATTTATACGGAGCTGTCATTATTTTTGAAGGGGTTTTTCTCTTATTCTCAGATAAATTGACTTTCAATTTTATTAGCTTAGTAACAGGTGTCACTTTGACGCTTGGGGCAGTACTTGCCTTTATGGCTGCTTTTTCACGTCAAAGGCAACCTGTGCAGTTTGCCTACCACGAAATACATGCTATCGCCATGCTGGTATATGCAATTTCGACATTGGCATTTTGTGATACAATCGAAAAGTTATTTTCCTTTACGGCCTTTCTATTTATTTTCTATATGTTCTCTGAAATCATCTTTTGCTTTTGGCTTTTCAATCTCGGGCAAAAACTTATCTATAAAATTATTTTTGTTCGCTTACTACTTGGCTTATCGACTGGCATTGGGACCGTGATAGCAATGAATTTTTCGACATTCACCTTAGAAGGCTTTGGTTTGCTATTCATTGCAGTTGGTATTAATATTATGCTCTACGTTCCTGTAATGAAAGTAAAGCAATTCAGTGACGAAAGCTATGTACCAACTGAACCAATTCAATGAAGACAGTTCTTATCATAACCATGGTACTAGTAGGATTATTTGCGATAATTCAAATTTACCTTACCATGGCAACTAGCAATACAGAAACCCAAGACTACAAAGTAATCAGATCAGAAAAGCTATTTGATATCAGGTACTATCCTGCTGTGATTATGGCAAAGATTTTTTCCACTTCAAAATCATATCGTGAATTAAGTAGTTCAGGATTTGGAACACTGGCTAAATATATTTTTGGGGGTAATGGTGAGAAAAAACAAATTTCCATGACTTCACCTGTTCATATGGAGATCGGAGATTCTTTATCATCTATGTCCTTCGTCATGCCTTCTCAGCTAAAGAAGGAAGATTTGCCAAAACCAAACAATGCTGAGATCATCATTGAAACTTCAGAACCTCAATACGTGGCTGCGATAGGATTTGGTGGTTTTGGGACGACCGAAAGCATTAATAAATATAAAGCTATCCTAGAGAATGAGCTAAAGGATCGAGGACTCACCTATTATGGTAATTTTCGGTATCTAGGTTACAACCCTCCTTACCAACTATTTGGGAGAAGAAATGAAGTCATTGTAACCTTGGACTCTAATACATTTAAATAACAACATCATCTTAAAAATAATATTATGGAACCAATCATAGAACAAATATTACCAATGCCAAGAATTGGAGATAAAGCACCTGAATTTAATGCCATTACTACGCAAGGTACCATCCAATTTCCAGCAGATTATAAAGATAAATGGATCATATTATTTAGCCATCCTGCCGATTTTACACCGGTATGTACATCGGAGTTTATGACTTTCGCTAGCATGCAAAATGAGTTTTCTGCATTGAATACCCAATTAGTAGGTTTGTCTATCGATGGTTTATACAGTCATATTGCGTGGTTGCGCACCATTAAAGAAAAAATAGAATTTAAAGGAATGAAGGACGTAGAAGTTACTTTTCCTTTAGTTGAAGACATATCCATGTCTGTTGCTAAAAAATACGGCATGATTCAGCCGGGCGAAAGTACGACCAAAGCGGTCAGAGCCGTATTTTTTATTGACCCTAAGGCCGTGATAAGAGCCATAATTTATTACCCCCTTTCATTAGGCAGAAATTTTGATGAGATAAAACGGGTCATCATTGCGCTACAAACGGCAGATGCGTATAACGTGGCAACTCCTGCTAATTGGATGCCTGGAGATGATGTCATCGTGCCCACCGCAGGATCTTGTGGTGTTGCTAAAGATAGAATGGAAAGGCAACAAGAAGGAATAACGTGCCATGATTGG
>JANMMV010000114.1:0-5911 GCA_031373565.1 Saprospiraceae bacterium | reverse complement strand
GGGAGAAAAATACGAGGTTGCATTTTCTCACGGTCATGTCGAGTTTCGTACTACTAATTATGAGATAGAGACCCATACTGAAATTGTGGTGTCTCCCGATCTAAACCTATTTGATGGCTTCAAAATCGAAGATGATTATTTAGAACTATCCATATTTTCATTTGACAAACCTGCCGTAAGTCCGATGATTTTTAAGAAAAAGTAAGAAAATGGCTTAAGACTTATAAAAAATCACCTTTCGATTTCGATCATTTTTGGGTCTTTCTCGTTCACTAATATATGTACAACATCTGTTAGTTTAGGAGTCATTTTGTTGTTATCATTTAAGAACAGTCATAAAATGCAGTAAAGAGTTTATCGATTTGATCATGAAAGCTCAAAAAGTTTAGAAAGAAATATAAAACTACCTCTTACGGTCACATCTAAGTGACGTATGGACGATTTATATCTGGCCTTAAAGTATTCCGCAGAATATTTATTTCTCCTTATTTACTTAGCTTTTTTACCTAAAAATAAGCTACCTTTGCCCGATATTTTAGAAAAAGTAGCAGTTACAACCATTAATGGCAAGAATTACATTCATATTTGAAGATCAATCTATAGCACCTATCGTGGCCGAAAATGTGCAAGTAGATACTTCTATCCTAGAAATTACCGAAGAAGTAGACGTTCATCTTAATCACAATTGTGGCGGTGTCTGTGCATGTTCTACATGCCACATTTACGTAATGAAAGGTGGAGATAACATCGAAGAGATCTCTGATAAAGAAGAAGACTTTATAGATCGAGCGATCAACCCTCGCATAGAGTCAAGACTCGCTTGTCAATGCATTATCCTTGATGAAGATGCAGATATTGAAGTAATTATACCTGACCAGAAAGGAATTATAGGACATGAACACTAGCGAAATTAGAAATTAGCACTTCGACACTTCGACTTCGCTCAGTGACCACTCCGCTCAGTGACGCAAGGATGAAATTTGTAAAAAGAAAAAAGAAAAAAGAAATTAGTAAATAGAAATTATACTATGGCATTTGAAGAAATAGATAATCTCCCGATCAGTTGGGCCGATCATGAAGACATCGGGATGAAATTATATGAGCGATTTGGTGATGACTATACGGAAGGAAAGATTTATCGCATAAGATTTACAGAGCTTATCGAATGGGTGCTAGAAATCAAGAACTTCGCAGGTACGCGTGAAGAATGTTCAGAATCGCACCTTGAGCAGATACAAGCCAAATGGGTTTACGAATGGCGCGATAATCAATAATCCCATTAAATGTGATCCATGTTAGACCACTCCAAGTTCAGAGAAATAACTACTTTTATATTTGACGTAGATGGCGTATTTACTAATAGTGAAGTCATCGTTATGGAGAATGGCGATCTGGTACGTACGATGAGCACTCGAGACGGCCAAGCTGTTAAGTATGCTCTCGATGCAGGATATAACATAGCGATCATTACCAAGGGATTCTCTTCTGGTGTCCGAAAAAGATTTGAACTACTAGGCATTAAATACATATTTGATCGACTATCAGACAAAGCAGAAACGTATGCTTTGTTTAAACAAACACTTAGTCTTACAGATGCAGAGATCTTATACATGGGTGATGATTTACCTGATGTAGTAATATTGCGTCAAGCGGGCATAGCGGCTTGTCCTTCCGATGCAGTACCCGAAGTAATTGAAGCTTCAGACTATATATCCGCAAAAGATGGTGGGCGTGGATGCGTCCGTGAAGTCATCGAAAGAGTCATGAAAATCCAAGGAAAATGGCTGCCCTAGCACCCTATCGTGCTTACCTTGCTATCTTGAGACCCACCAATCTTGTCATTGTAGGATTAACGCAATGGCTACTGTATTTTTTTATTCTCAGACCTTGTTTTGTAAATACACAATCGTCATTAGATATACTGATTTGGTTGTTTATTATAGATACGATCATCATTGCGGGATGTGGTTATTTGATCAATGATATTTATGATGTTAAGATTGATCAAATCAACAAACCGGACAAAGCATTTATTCCCGTTCCTATCAAACTAAACTCTGCTTGGAACTATTATTATGGGCTCAATATACTTGGCTTTGGTATAGCAGGTTACATCGCTTTCAGTATTAAAAATCTTCCTTATTTAGTAATTTATCCTATTGCAGTAGGCGTTTTATACTTGTACTCGTCACGATATAAGAATAGTGTACTTATTGGAAATATATTGGTGAGCATATACGTAGCGATGGTTCCTGGTATTCTGCTCGTTTATGCCAAGGACGAGATTGCCAAGATGAACATATACTTCCAAGCTTTTATATTTTTTGGTTTTGGCTGCAATATGATCTTCTCGTTTTTGATTAATCTATCCAGAGAAATCGTCAAAGACATGGAAGACATAGATGGAGATAAACAAAATGGCTTGATAACATTGCCGATTGCTTATGGTATCCAACTAAGCAAGAATATAATCATAGGCCTTTTGAGTACTAGTATACTGGGATTGTGCTTGGTATGGTTTGTGCTTGATATGGAGCTAGATTTGAACCTTGATTATTTTTTAGGTATCGCATTATTAGTTGTGCTTATTTTGATGAACATATATAAAATCAGAAAAGCCAAAACTATACTGGATTATCACTATGTTTCTAGCTTTCTCAAAATAATATTATTGATCGGTTTAATTTTTTTCCTTCTAGATACTAAAATATTGATAACGCAATGGTCCACCTTGATCCCTACCGACTCGTACTAGGCTCAAAATCTCCTCGCAGGTCTGAAATATTGAGCGAAGCAGGTTTTAGCTTTGACGTCATTACGTCAGATACAGACGAGAGTTTTGAACTGGATATGCCTGTAATCGAAGTGGCAGAAATGCTTGCGGTACGAAAGGCTAATGCTATCTCACCACAACTAACTAGAGATCAGATTCTTATCACGGCTGATAGCGTAGTAATTCTAGACAATGTCATCTACAACAAACCAGCTGATTATGATGAAGCCAAGCAAATGTTGCGCATACAAAGCGGACGACGTCAGACAGTAGCGACAGGAGTTTGTATATCGAACCACATTCATCAAATATCCTTTACATCTATCACCTATGTTGATTTTGCGGTCTTGTCTGACGATGAGATTGACTACTACGTTTCTACCTTCGAGCCTTATGACAAAGCGGGCGGTTATGGCATCCAAGACTGGATCGGGAGATGCAAGATCCGTGGTATTGAAGGGAGTTATTCCAACGTGATGGGTTTACCGATGCACGACGTTTACCATTTACTAAAAGATTTTGTTGCGCAGTTAACTGACCAAAGGTAGCACTTCGACTTCATTTCTTTGCGCTCAGCGGCCGAAAAGTAGAAATCAGAAGTTAGCACTTCGACTTCATTTCATTGCGCTCAGTGGCCACTCGTTTCTCCATTTATGGATCGGACCAATGCTCTTCTATTAACATTTGAAAGTGGTTCACATCTACGCGATATACCTAAAACAGTCGCCCCGCTGGGGCTAAGCATTTATGACTCTGATTTATTTTACAAAAATATCGCCCCGCTGGGGCTTAATAAAATTAGCACTGCGACACTTCGATCTCATTTCATTGCGCTCATTTTCGAATTAGTACAAGGCGACCAAATTAGAAATTAGAAATTAGAAGCATATTGCCAAGCCAGTCGCAGTATAAACAATTACACAATTCAATATCTCAACAATCAATAAAATATCATACTTTTATACCTTCAACAATTTCATCCATGTTACAAAAAGTACTTTTCGCTCTCACTACCCTATTCACGATCGCTTTGGTGGCTTTTTTGAATGGCAATCTAAACGTTCCTAATAATCCACTGCCACCTTTAGGTAAATTTTTAGATCCATTTAAGGGAGCGTGGGCATCCGACAATCGAAATGAAAAAGGAGCATTAACGATTCCGTCCCAAAATCTCAAAGCCAATGTTGACTTAGTATACGATGAGCGTCGGGTACCGCATATTTATGCACAAAATATGGAAGATGCACTCTATGTGCAAGGTTATGTGGAAGCGCAAAATCGATTATTTCAGATGGAGTTTCTTGCGCGTGCGGCAGCAGGAGAATTATCAGAAATTTTTGGTGAAAGAACGATTGATTTTGATCGGGAGAAGCGGCGCCGTGGGATGAGATATGCGGCTGAAAATGCTGTTAAAGGTTGGGAAAAACAACCAAGCTACAAGCTACTTCAACGGTATATCGATGGTGTTAATGCTTATATTTCTACTTTGCAACCACGAGATTACCCATTCGAACACAAGCTTTTTAATTTAAAGCCTGAACCTTGGACAGCGGTCAAAACAGCGCTAGTGTTTAAGCAAATGTCGCTTACGCTGAATGGAAACAATGAAGACGTCAAGTATACAAACTTATTACTTAGCTTGGGTGCACAGGATTTTGCTGACTTGTATCCAGAAAAACAAGGCATCGAGAATGCTGTCATTCCGTTGGAATCTAGCTATCAATTTGATACAATCGCAGGTGACAAAAATCACAAACCAGCCATCTTCGCTGACAAAATCTATAAGTCATTTTATGAAATGAGACCCAAAGGCGTAGGCTCCAACAGCTGGGGCTTATCTGGAAGTAAAACCGCAAGCGGTAAACCCATCTTTTGTAATGATCCACACCTATCGCTTGGCCTACCATCTATCTGGATAGAGGAGCACATCAATACACCCGATGTCAACGCCTATGGAGTTAGTTTCCCTGGTTTCCCTGGAATCATGATCGGATTCAATGATTACATCTCATGGGGTGAGACCAATGTTGGCCAAGATGTGGAAGATATGATGGCCATCAAATGGAAAGATCGTAAAGCTGGAGTTTATCTACTAGATGGCAAAGAAATGAAAGTGAATTATCGAAGTGAAATGATCAATATCAAAGGTAAAAAATCGATCATCGATACAGTGAGATATACGCAGTGGGGTCCAATATATGCGACGTCTCATGATGGCAAATCTGATCTTGCAATGAGATGGATTACACATGATGTTCCTTTGACTGACGAAGTCAGTACTTTTATAGATGCGCTTTCTTGTAAGTCGTACAATGATTATTTACGCGCAACAGAACCGTACAATGCACCAGCTCAGAATTTTGGTGCTGCTGACAATCAAGGTAATATTGGCCTCCGAATCAACGGAAAACTTCCTGCCAAGCACAATGGGGATGGAAGGTACGTTAAGAATGGCGATGATTCGAATAATGGTTGGTCTGGTTTTATTCCTAAATATCAAAATCCACAGATCATCAATCCTAAACGTGGTTTTATCTCATCGGCAAATCAAGTTAGCGCAGATAGCAGCTATCCATATTACTTTTGTGGTCGTTTTGAGCGATATAGAAATGCGAATATAAATAGCCTGCTTACCGACACCAAAGGAGCGAGTGTCGAAGATATGAAAAAAATGCAAGGATCATCTTATTCGTTGAAAGCAGATAATTTTATCACAGTCATTAATAAACTTATCAAACCCGAAAATCTTCAATCAGCCGAAAAATCATTGTGGGAAAAACTTGTCGCTTGGGATTTTCTTTACAAGGCAAGTAAAGAAGAACCTACCATTTTTGAAATCTTTTACGACAAACTCGAAGAACTCACGTGGGACGAAATCACGCTATTGAAAGATACCATGGACGTCCGTTACCCTGAAGACTGGCGACTATTAGAGTTGATAGCTTCAAAGCCTGATCACAAGTATTTTGATATAGTATCTACAAAAGGGATTACCGAGCGGTCTATGGATATAATTTCCAATGCATTAAAAGCTACAAATAGCAAAATTGACAGCATAAAAATAAAAGGGGAAGGTCTTTCTTGGGGAAAGTATAAACCATTAAACATCTTCCATCTGACAAGGCTTCCTGCTCTTTC
>JANMMV010000101.1:0-1862 GCA_031373565.1 Saprospiraceae bacterium | reverse complement strand
CAATATTTCTATTTTTTCTTTTACAAGTAGTATTTGAGTCTCTGTATTTTGTTGATCAATGATGAGTTGGTCGATGGATTGACCCAAAAGAAGGATTGTCTTCTGGTTGTTTTCTAGTTCAGTGGACAAAGTTTCGACTTGAGACAAAGTACTGAATAATTCTTGCCATTTGGCTCTCTCTGCTATAGATTGATTTACGCGTGATTTGATCGTTTCAAGATCCAAGAGTGGCTTCGGCGCAGCATTTTTTAAGGTTTCAATCGTGGTTGTAAAAAATACTTCATGTTGCTTTCTATCTGAATGGCTTTCTACCTGCGTTTTTAGCTCTTTGATCGGCAATTGAGCGAGTAGCGCCGTGTATTGTTTGCTATACTGAGCACCATTTTCTTTTAGTGAATTTCGCTGGTTGTCGAGTTTGGCAACCTTATCTCGGAAGTCTTGCATCAGGCCCATAAAAGTATGCTCATCTACAGGCTGCTGCACAAGCACGGACATGGCTTCAATCGACCCTTTTAATGTTAGGGTTGCAAGTTCTAATTCCTTCTTTTTTTGCTGCCATTCTTGATCAAGTTCTTTTGTGCGCTTTTCTTCAAATTCCAACTCTTTGAGTGATCCATAGAATGGTTCTAGTGATTGGTGTCTAGCAAGTTGATCTATTTTGGGCGCAATCAATACTAGATTTTCATTTACCTTCTCAACTTGTTGGCCTAGGTCTATTAATTGTTGCTGCTGCTTTGCAAAGTTTTCAAGTTTTGACCGTACCTCAGTTCGAGTTCGTATTTCAGTAAAGTATAGCGAAATATTTACCTTATTGGATGTTTCTTTTTCTACCAGTGCATCCCGGTCTTCATCAGAAAGAGACTTGACACCAGCAGCTTTTTCTCTTAATTGGCTCAAAGAGGCAAGTTGCTCTTTAGATTTTTGAAATGCAGCTCTTCCTATTTCCCTGTAAATCTGCGTTCCAGTTATTTCTTCTAGAAGTGATGCCCTATCTTTACCGTCAGACTTTAGAAACTTAGCAAATTCTCCTTGCGAAAGAAGGATAGATCTTACAAATTGATCATAGTTGAGTCCTATTATCTCTTCGTTTTTGATAGGAACTTGAGATTTATTATCGACAATAGATGTGCCTATTGAATTAGATCTATCCGATGAAAGCTCAGCTAAGCTCATCTTGTAGTCCTGTAGTTTCCCTGATTTGGCTCTGTGAATCGTCCAGGTGGATCGGTATCTTTTGTCACCAGCTTCGTATTCGATCTCAGCAAATGCTTCTGTTGTGAACTGGGTCATTATCGAACCATCGTTTTCCATGGTCGTATTGGACAACTTACCAAATCTAGGTACTTGATTAAAAAGAGCCAGCGTTATGATGTCAAGAATCGTAGACTTACCAGCGCCGGTCGGTCCGGTGATAGCAAACAAACCAGCAGTATCAAAAGGTGGATCTTCAAAATTGATCGTGTTGCGACCCTTGAGCGACTGTATATTGTTGAAATGTAATTTTAATATTTTCATGCGATCTTAGTCTTGCATATCATCTAAAATCTCCTGATAGCAATGCAGGATATCATCTTGCGACTCATTAGCTATTTCCTTATCATTCATGCACCTTCGAAATACATCCAACACGGATAGGTCAGATATAGACTCGATACTATCCCCTTCAAGGTTTACGCCTGCACTTTTGAAGGTTGTTTGCGATTTGATGATTCGAAACGTTTCGCTTATTGTATTTTGTACTAACTGATCTACTTGGTATACAAGCTGTGGATCTCTTTGATTTTCCGTTATTTGTAATTCGATAAAAGCAGGAAGTGGGCTAGGGTTGACGAAATTTAACAACGAAGTCTTGACGGTCTCAA
>JANMMV010000040.1:0-5213 GCA_031373565.1 Saprospiraceae bacterium | reverse complement strand
TACTCAGCTACTACAAATTTAATTGTCTTATTGATTTTTGCACCGGTGAAGTTGATAATATAAATGCCAGGTTTATTGCCATCCACATTGGTATTGACTTCGTTTTGACCACTTTGCAACCTAAGATATTCGGAATGTATGATTTGCCCGTTTATATTCATGATTTTTGCGGTTACATTGGTTTCTTTTGCAGTAGTGACGCTATATCTTAAGGTATTGCGAACAGGGTTTTCTGTTACTTTTATATCAAAACCTTTGTTGATCGCAATATCGTCACTTTTGCACACACTGGCATTGGCAAAGTTGTACAAATTCATGAAATTCGATCCAGTGTTATTGCCATTGAAACCGAAGTTTCCATCACAGCTATTGATAATGAAGTCGATGAATAGGGAGTCATTGGCAAATATAGGTGCATCTACGATACATGCCGGTAATGCTAGATTACATGATTGACTGATGGCTAATAAGAATTCTTGGAAAAGCCCTGATGCGGGGAGGTCTATATTCTGTAGACATGTGATCGTGAGACTGTCTAACTCTGTATCGATATCCACCACGCTACATAGTGTATCTGATACAATGGTCAGTCCCAAACAATTCGCATAACATACATTCGGAACGTAACATGCGTGACCCAGTGAATCCTGTGCACACACGAATGGCTCACTGTCATTGATTGGACAATCACATCCAGCCCATGGATCTACATAGTCACACTCCGTGCTATCCACTATGGTGAATCCATAGCATATGGCAATACATGCATTCGGCATCGTGAAGGTATTCCCTAAAGAATCTTGGGCACATACTGGTATATATTCTTGCGTACATAGGCAGTCACCCCATGGATCACCTATATCACACAAGGTGGAATCAGTCACCACAACATATCCATAACATCCAGCAAAACAAGCATTTGGCATCAGGAAATAATTGCCTAGAGAATCTTGGGCACATACTGGATTGTACTCCTGCGTACATACACAATCACCCCATGGATTAAACCCACATAGCGTCGAGTCTGTGACGACAGTAAACCCATAACATGCGGCATAGCAAGCATTTGACATTTCAAAATAGTTGCCAAATGAATCTTGTACGCATACCGGATTGTACTCTTGAGTACAGTTGCAGGTGTCCTGCCATGGATTGTAAATGGAGTCGCACGGTAAATCAGTCAAGGTAAAACCAAGACATGCTACAAAGCACTCATTGGGTAAGGGAAAAACATGGCCAAATGAATCTTGGGCACATACATATGTCGTCGAGTCGGAAATGACACAATCACATGGGTCTAGCTGAGCAGAGATTTGTAAACTGCTTCCTAAAAGGATGGCGAAGAGTAAATACTTAAATTTCATGTTACTTATAAATTAAGGTGTATAAATTATTATCGTAGTAGTATTAGTAAATCATAAGATGTTTCGTTGCATGGGAAATGGTTAAAATAAAATATTTTTTCATTATTTTTATAAATAATTGATTACTAATATTTTGCAATCTTCCTTTTCCATTGGCTTATGATAAATTGTTTTTTTATATTTCATTGGATAAGTCTACATGAAGTCTTTTTTATCGTCATCATTTCGGAACTCGAATTCTTTGGAAGATCGGTTGTTACCTTTTTTTGTATAAAATACGATCATAAATATGCAGGCGTGCAACGAAAAGGGTCATTTTTGCGATATCTAAGAAAAGCATGATAATTTTCATTATCCAATACCTACAATATGAATAGTATAAAATTAGCAATTTGGTTTTTTTTACTGAGCTTTTTGTCTTGCTCGGTAGACGAATTTGACAATACACAGACAGAGGATGTCAAGATCACACCGGAGATAGTATATGTAAATAACATCTTTGCTAGGGCATCTATGTCGTCGTCTAATAGTATTAGGGTAGAATGTTTGACCATTCAGTTGCCATTTGAGCTAGTCGACAACAATGATATCAAGCATCTCATAGCCGATGAAGCATCTTTCAATGAAATTCTGAATGATAGCTTCAATCTTGTAATCGTGGATTTTGTGTATCCAATTAACTTACGCAACGAACTTGGTGATGACATAGTGGTAAATAATCTATTTGAATTTGGGTCAGCGGTGTCCAATTGTATACCTGACGTATCACATATGGGTAGTGCGTGGTTGATAAATTTTGACAATTCTTGTTTTCAAATAGAGTATCCCATTTCTGTCAAGACGCAGTCCAATAACATCGTAAATATCCTTAATGAAAGAGATTTTATACTACTATCAGACACAATAGCTTCCTCTTTTATTTTTCCTATGACACTTGTGGACCTGGATGATAAACGAATTACTATTAATAACGTAAATGAGTTATATACGCAATTGTCATCTTGTAATGGAACACCAAACGATACCACGATAGTATGGGGAAGTAACTTTTCTTATATAGCTTGTTATGAGATCATCTTCCCAATGGAAATTAAAATAACAGACTCTGACAGTACGGTGGTAGTAAAAAGTGATTACGAGCTAGGTGTTATTCTTCTTCAAGCAAGATTTGAAAACTATGTTTTTCCGATCTCCATTAAAAATGTAAATCAAGAAGTTGTCTTGGTAGCAAATGAAGCCGAGTTGGATTTGTTGGTCTCTGCTTGTTCAGAACCACCGATCACTACTGATTTTCTTTATTTATTGCAAGGTGGTCTAGGGGACTCGATGGCTTGTTACCAAATCATCTACCCTTTTACGGTCATCGATAGTATGATCGGGGCAGTAATCACTTTTCAGTCTGAGGTCGGACTATTGAATTTTTTGACCAATCCAGATTTTTATAGATTTTCCTTAGTCTATCCCATAAGAATAAGGCTAAGATTCTCAAATATTGAAAAGGTGATGCAAAATTTTGGAGAATTAAAAGCAGTCCTAGATGATTGCTAATATAGGATGTGGATAATTATTGCATAAAGTGGAAACGAAATTCAGTAGAAAATATTTGTGGTAGATAAAGGTATAATACAAGCGTGTAGATCTGGGGATCGCAATGGATATCGCATGATGTATGAATCATGTGCACCCTATATCTTCGCGATTGTAAAAAATTATTTTGGATTTGATGATGACCGTAAAGATGCTATGCAAGAAGTATTTGCCCAGATTTTCATTAGTATTGATAGGTATGATGAAGACAAGGGTAGTTTCAAGTCGTGGATTAGTCGAATAGCAGTAAATCAATCCATCACGATATTACGCAAAAGCAATAAAATCATCATCTCAACTTCGCTGGAAGTGGTTGAAGATATCGAAGCAGATACGATAAATCACTTGGAGAAATTTTCCGAAAAGGATTTGCAAAATATGCTAGTTTCAATGCCAGATGGGTACAAAACAATTTTTTTGCTCTCTGTTATTGAAGAGTATTCACATAAAGAAATAGGGGAGCTGCTTGGTATCAGTGCAGAGACATCCCGATCCCAATTATTCAGGGCAATAAAGTGGATCAAAAAGAACATTTTTATAGAATCAAATTTGCTAGATTATGGCTTATTATAATAAACTAAGTGACAAAATACGTAATGGAGAAAGTCTACCCGATGGATTGGCGTGGGAAGATATGGAAGCTGGCATTATGGATAAAATGGCAGAAAAAAAGGATAAGAAAGGTAGATTGGTTTGGATTTTGTTTCCGATACTAGCCTTGATCGGCGTAAGTGTGATATTTTTTATTTCTAATACACCAGCACCTGAGGTCCAATCGCTACCTAAACAACGTCCAACCATGATAGCCACCAAAAAAAGTGATATCGCTAGTAATGATATAAAGTCAGAACCATTAAAGATAAATGCTAATGCAGTACAAGATGTAGATCGACAAAGCACATGGCCAAAAGTTCAACAAGCAGAAAATGCGGAGCAGCACAAGATCAAAGTTACTTCACAAAATACAAGGCCTAAGACGACAGCATATCCACCAAATTCAAAAAATGCAAATGATGCCCAAGTTAAAGGGAATGCCGTCGATCGTCATGAAAGAAGCAATAAAAGCAGTAAGGATGTAGTTGCATATTCAGAAAATATCGAAAACTCATCTACTCTTGCCCAAAAACTTGCAAGCGAAATAATTAACAAAGGATCAGACGGAAATGTAGGAAATATGTCCCAGCCAGATGATGTGGCTAATGTACCACATGCCACCCATATTAGCTCTGAGACGCACTTTGCAGCGCCCAATTCAATCGAAAATGCACCGTCTCATAATACAACTGAAGAATATGTAGACTTTTTGCCTGGCGTTTCCATGCTTGCATTGGTGGCTATGAAATCGAATGTACCAAAGTTGCATCTCAATGTCAACACGCCTTCCTTGATCAAACCTTCCACTGAGTCATATTTAGGTCAGACGGATTTGTATATATATGGGGGATATAGTCTCTGGCAACTATCAGAAGTAGCGGATCAGGGTGTCGATGTAGAAAGTATTTTTAATGTGTCTGAAAAATCTCTTCCTTCATTTAATATGGGTGTTAGAACAGACATATCATTGAGCAAAAATATATATGCATCCACAGGTATTGGGTGTATGAGCTTGTATAGTGTTTATGATTACAACGCTGTAAAATCCATCGCCGTAACCCAGCAAAATGTAGTCACACAGATAAGATATGATTTGATTAGCTCCAATACATCTAATGTCTATGGCGATACGATAGTAATGGCATCTCAAACGAGACAGGCTAGAGCAAGGAATAATATTCTTAATCTATCTATTCCACTTGTAGTAGGATTACAAACGAGCGTGGGTAATTGGACATTAAAAGGTGGACTAGGCACAGTGTTTTCTGTCTTTACGGCAGCAAAAGGTAAAACGGAATATGAAGGAAATTACGTGACTGTAGATCATAGTGGACTTTTCAAAAATACACTGGGAGTTGCGCTTACAGGAGATTTGTCAGCCCAATATCAATGGACAAATAGATTTTTTATCGGAGCGCAAATATCAGCCAATCATTTTGCCAATACATTTGCGATATCTAATAAGTTAATTAATTTACCTACTATTTATGGTGTTAGTATTACTTCAGGGATGAAATTTTGATTTTCGTAACGAATTAATTTCAATGATCTTTCGTGATCAGGTAACCAGCGATACATTCCCATTTTTGTAAAGGAATTTGGAAAATTACATCCGTTGATTTAATCCTAAGGTCAATCTTTAAGTATATGGAGTCTGCTGAAAAAGGC
>JANMMV010000036.1:0-1709 GCA_031373565.1 Saprospiraceae bacterium | reverse complement strand
CTTATAATGATTGCTCGATAGAGGCGTAGAAAAAAAATTTGTTAAATACTTAACTGATACGTTTTGGTGGGCAGATTGCCTTAATGTCCGCATTTTTATTTTTAGTAAGTAAAGCCTTAAAATGCGTTAAGAAGCAAAAAGACTATTTTAGCGCAATTTGTGCAATACACTTATTGAACCACTATTGAACCTGCTAAAATACTCTATAGAATTTTTTTTGCTATATTTGTCTTCAAAATACAGAAAAATGAAAAGTTGGGTACTTATAATAGGGTTAGGACTTGCGGCTTCTGGAATATTTGCTCAAGACAAATCAACGTTAGAAAAATGGCCAAATCCCAGAAAAGAACTTGTAAAAGTAGAGGCAGCTTGTGGTCAATGCCAATTTGGAATGGAAGGAAAAGGCTGTGATCTTGCTATAAGATTCAAGGGGCGTGCTTATTTTGTAAAGGGTACAAAAATAGATGATCACGGGGACGCACATGCCCAAGATGGATTTTGTCAAACGATTCGTAAGGCTGAAGTGCAGGGCGAACTGCAGGATGATAAATTTGGTGTCACATATTTTCAATTAACTGATGCTTCAAAAGAAGCAAAACCTAAATAATCTATAGATGAAATATTTTCAATTGTTACTCTCAATGGTGGTAGTGAATTCTTTATTCGCCCAAGAAACTTGGAAAGTCAGCGCTAACAACATCGATCCTAACAACTACTATGGTGTTACACTTGCCAACGGTGTAGTAGGTATCGTGTCATCACCAGAACCGCTCAAAGTCAAAGACGTAGTGCTTAACGGTTCCTATGATTATTATCAGCGGGGTCGTGTTTCGAATATTTTGAAAACATTCAATCATGTAAATATGAACTTGGATGTCGATGGTATGCGTGTTGGTGCAAGAGATATTCAAAATTATGCGCAGACGCTGGATATGAAAACTGCCCAATTGGTTACTACTTTTGATGTCGGTGCTAAAGTCAAAGTGAAGTCCACCATGATGTCGCTCCGTCATCTCCCATATTCGGCGTTGACAATTGTAGAAATTACTGCCCTTAATGACGTAACGATCACGCCTATGAGCGTCATCGAGGCACCAAATCACCTAGTTGATGTTCGCAATTTTTATGCGGAGATCGATCGCCCACATGTCAAAATACCCTTGATGACATCTGTGGGGTTAAGTCCATCAGGTAGATTAAAGGTCGCTGCGAGCAATAGTTTTATCTTTGATGAAAATCACGGCGCTGAGCCCCAGATCATACATGAAGATTGGGATTATAATATGCATTTGGCCAAGTTTTATAAGAAGCTAAAAACTGGAGAGACATATCGATTTTCTGTTGTATCTTCTACGGTAAGTAGCGCTCAATACGAAGATCCACACAATGAAGCTGAGCGATTGACCATATTTGCTAAGCTGGAAGGTCGTGAGCGTTTGCTCAAGAGACACAATGAAGCATGGGCAGAGATATGGAAGAGTGACGTAGAAGTGATTGGTAATCCGGGTGTGACAAGAGATATTCGTTTTGCTTTGTACCACTTATATTCATTTGCACGAGAAGGTACGTCTAATAGTCTTAGTCCGATGGGCTTATCAGGACTTGGTTACAATGGTCACGTATTTTGGGATACTGAGCTTTGGATGTACCCACCGTTATTGATGCTTAAGCCTGAGATGGCTAAATCGTTGCTTGAATATAGATTTGAA
>JANMMV010000867.1:0-4847 GCA_031373565.1 Saprospiraceae bacterium | reverse complement strand
ACGAAGACCAACTCCAAGAAGGTAGCTTAATTCGTGCTGGTTAAAATTGGACTCATTATAGAAAGGTGCATCAATTCTAAACAAATAACCATAAGAAAGTCCCCCTTCTATCCCAACTTTATAATACTTGTCCTTCTCAATGTACCAATCGTGCAACATAGCCGTAATGGGAATCTCAAAAAAATGTAAAGCTACACTTCTAGGATTTGATGTTTTAGAGTAACTCGGTGCAGAACCTCGCTGACTGTAGAGCATTTCAAGGGCGATATTATATTTCTTATTCGTCTGATAGAATATCTTGCCGCCTAGACTTAAGCCACCTCTGTCAAAGCCGAACAAGGTATCACCGTCCAACTGACTTAAATTTACTCCTACAACTCCCACACCTTTAAATCCTTGGGTATAGCCGAAATTTAGGATGCAAAGAAAACAAAACAAAAACAAAAAATTAAAGCGTTGTCTTTTTTCATTCAGTGAGGTATTCATTTAATATTATTTGATACAAAACAGTTTCTAATTTGTCTTTCGTATATTTGAGCCAGCAAATCTAACACTATTGCATGAATAAATATACTAAGCCTACACTTCAAAAGCTTGAAAATGTCTTCAAGACACTTGATTACGTTTTAAGATATGAGAAAGGCAACTTCAATTCTGGATATTGCGTATTGGAAAATAGTAAGGTTGTCGTTGTCAATAAATTTTTTGATACAGAGGGCAGAGTAAATGTTTTGCTAGATATTCTAGCTGTGTTGGAAATTAATGAAACTAGCATGGACGATAAGACGAAATCATTTTACAAATCAATCATGAGAGATAGATATCTGAATGATGAATCAGATCAATTCAATTAGCTATTATCATATTTAATAACAAACTATTCGACATGCGTATTACCCTACTTGGTTCCGGCACATCTCAAGGAGTACCAGTGATAGGGTGCCAATGTCAAGTATGTTTATCAACAGATTATCGCGACAAACGCTTAAGATCTTCTATTTTTATCGAATGCGAAGGCAGTAATATACTAATAGACATTGGACCCGATTTTAGACAGCAAATGTTGACTAATCAAATCTCCAATGTGGATCACATTTTCATTACCCATGAGCACAACGATCACGTTGCAGGACTTGACGACATAAGGCCGATCAATTTTAAACATCAAAAAGCAATTCCAGTTTATGGTATGCCACGGGTCATTACAGATGTAAAACGCAGATTTGATTATGCTTTTAGCAAAAATCCTTATCCGGGAACACCACAGCTTTTTTCTGTAGACTTGGAGCCGTTTTTAAATATAGAACTAACGCCCACAGTATCAGTATTGCCAATTGAAATCATGCACGGTGAACTACCTATATTAGCTTTTCGAATCAAAGAATTTGCATACTTATGTGATGTGTCTTCAATAAGCGAGACAGCATTGCAAGTTTTATCAGGGCTTGATTTACTTATCATTAGTGCGTTGCATCACCGGCCACACCCTGCTCACTTTACATTGGAGCAAGCACTCAAGGCTATTGAATTGATCAATCCTCGTCAAGCTTTGATCACACACATGTCCCACGAAATGGGATGTTTTGATGAAATAGAAAAAAAAAATGCCTCTAAACGTAAGACCAGCTATTGATGGTCAGGTTATTTTGTTATAATTTTCTTAAAGCTATATCCAAAGTCTTTGATGACCGCGCAAAAAATAGCCCTGATTTATCTTATCGTAATCATTTTCTTGACTTTTTTACTAATCAAGACTATCTTTGTATGATGAGGCAATTGTTAATCTTTCAAGTATTTGTTTTCCTTCCATTTTTTGGATTAGGGCAAGTAAGACCACAGTTCAGCATGTTTATGCTAAATAAGTATTATGATAATGCTGCTTACGGTGGTTTAGAACGTTCATTGCATGTCGTTTCGATTTATCGAGATCAATATAACGCCATACTTAAAAATCCTAGGTCTTTTTATATAGGAGCTGATTTGCCATTATATATTTTGAACGGTGGGATAGGTTTTAATATTCAAAACAGCACCGCTGGTGTAATTGATATTTCAACGGTAAAGTTTTCCTATAATCGGGTTTTTGCAAATGAGATAGGATTAGTTTCTATAGGCGGGCGTTTTGGCGCAGAATTTATCAATATTGATGGTAGCAAAATAATCACTCCAGATGGAGATTATGAGGCGAGCATCATCCACAATGATCCATATCTCGATAATACATCGGTAAATGGTATAGGAGCAATATGGGAACTTGGCACTTATTTTTATGGAAAGAACATTGAAGCAGGGTTCAGTCTGTTCGATTTACCTCAACATGCTACGAATGTTGGCCTTGGTAAAGTGATCAGTTATCCTTCATGGTCAGTTATGGGGCAGTATAAACTTAAGTATAGTGACATTATATCATTTAGAACTTCTTTTTTAGTTAAATCCCAACGGAAAACGGTGCAAGCAGACTTAAGTATCATGGGAGAGTGGAATCAACAAACATTTGGGGGTGTTAACGTAAGGGGATATGATAGTAATTCCCTTGACGCGGCTGGCATTTTTTTTGGTACAAATATAAACGCAAAGACCAAACTTGCCTATAGTTATGAATTTGGATTATCTGCCTTACAATCTGTTCACCAAGGTAGCCATGAATTTTCTGTTTTTTACAATCTACAACAACGGATCGGTATAGGGCTTCCGCCAAAAATATCTTACAATCCTAGACATTTATAGATATTTATGTAAAGTGTAAGTGGTTGATAAAGTTTAGGTTGAACATAAAACTGGACTAGAGTAAATTATGACGAAGCTTGAATTAGTTCGATTGCAAAAAGTAAACAATAAATTAGGAGGACATAACGTTATACTAAAGCTAAAGATCGTGCTTGGATAAATTTATATAAAAATAACTTTAATTCCTTGCTATTTTCAAATTGTAACTTATCTTTACGGCGCTTTTAATAAAGCCCTTTTTGATAATATAGGTAAAATCGCTAAAAGAAAATGAAAAGTTTATCAAGTTTAAGTGTAATTCTATTCACTATTCTTATGTTCACTTCTTGTTCAAAACAGGAAGTAGGTCAGTTAACAGGAGTTGCTGAAAGACCCAAGTGGGCTGGATTTAATCCATTTGGTATGGTCTATGTGCCATCGGGAACATTGACTATTGGTCAGAGTGATCAGGATGTATTCTCTACATTCACACAGAGACAACAAGCAATTTCAATTACGGGATTTTTCATGGATGACACGGAGATCACTAATAATGAATATCGCCAGTTTGTCTATTGGGTGAGGGACTCCATAGCACATACGACTTTGGGAAATCTCAAAGAAAGTGATAGTGGTGCTGAGCAAATCGATTGGGATATAGAATTAGACTATGATCTAAGTTCTGAAGAGCTTACAGATCTATATTATCAAGGTGACATGGCTTTTGAAGGGAGAAAGGAGCTTGATTATGCGTCTTTGAAATATAAGCACCAGTGGATCGACTGGCAGAAAGCGGCTCATGACAAAAAAGCTACCAGGCCGTCATTAATTAAGAAAGAAGAACTAAAAATTTTCCCAGATACATTATGTTGGATTAGAGACTTTACCTATTCATACAATGAGCCACACTCTAGAAATTATTTTTGGCATCCTGCTTTTGATGACTATCCTGTAGTGGGTGTTACGTGGAAACAAGCGACGGCTTTCTGTCATTGGAGAACAAAACTATGGAACATGTATAAAGGTGAAGATGAGCCTAATTCAGAAGTTTTTAGATTGCCTTCAGAAGCTGAGTGGGAGTACGCAGCTCGTGGTGGCCATGATATAGCTCCATATCCTTGGGGTGGTCCTTATATAAGAAACGCAAAAGGGTGTCTTCTTGCAAATTTCAAACCAGGTAGAGGTAACTATCCAGAAGATGGGGGATTACATACAGTAAAGGCAGATGCGTACTTTGCAAATGATTTCGGACTGTTCTGTATGGCTGGTAATGTGGCTGAGTGGACTTCCACTGCATTTGATGAAAATGCATACGGTCACCAACACGATTTAAATTCAGATTACAGATATGATGCGGAAGATTCAGATCCTGAAGCATATAAAAGAAAAGTGATTAGAGGAGGTTCTTGGAAAGATATTTCATACTATTGCCAGACAGGTACACGTAATTGGGAGTTTCAAGATACTTCCAAGTCGTATATTGGTTTTAGATGTGTAATAACTTATCTCGGTAGATCAATCAATGATTTTTAAAGATTAAGGAGTTTTTTTCTTAATCATATTATTTAGGCTAAAGAACGGGGTTAAGCCCCTTAGAATATCAATTATTATTTAACAAATCACAAAATTTTTTGACAATGAGTTTTTTCAAATCACCTACATTTAAATATGTAAAAAATTTACTAATCGGTTTAGGAGCTGCAGTTGTAATGATCGGAGCCTTGGGTAAAATCAATTCTGAGCCATGGGGAGGACCTGCGATCACTGCTGGTCTAGTTGTTGAAGCTATATTATTTGCGCTTCTTGGTATACTTGGGCCTGAAAAGGACTATTACTGGGAGAAACTTTATCCAGGTTTAGATCAATATTCTTCTAATCTAACACCATTAATTGCTGGCCCAGTGGGGAATAAAGTGGCTAGAGGGTTGGATGCTGATAGCGTAGAGAAGAATCTAGGTGGCATGTTGACTGAGCTTCAAGGAATGTCTAAAAGTTTAGGATCTTTGAAAGCACTTCAAGAAGTTGATTTTTCACAAACTGGTGATCAACTTAAGGCAATGAATAATTTCTATAGCAAAATGAATGAAGCGATGTCTTCGTTAAGTGCATCTGTAGAAGATACTAAAGCATACCAAGCACAA
>JANMMV010000866.1:0-2659 GCA_031373565.1 Saprospiraceae bacterium | reverse complement strand
CGCTGATGATGAAGATGATCCGCATGAAAAAACAACTAAACGTGGTGGCCCTTCAATCAGGTATGACAATAATGCATATATCGTTGTTAATGTTTGGGGATGGCCATGTGTAAATTATGTCTATGCTCCTGCATATCGGCCATGGATATCTCCATATAGATGGAGAGCTTATCCTAATTGGTATCGACCATGGAGACCATTGGGATGGGGAGTTTGGCATCCGCACAGGCATCATAAACACGTTGGGTTCAGATATGCTTCCACACACAGAATCGTAAGGGCACATAAGATCTACACACCGATGCGGGTCAGATCTAAGACTGTGACTACCAAAACAACGGTAGCTAGGAACAACTACAAGGTTTCGCGAACCAAAACAACCGTCAAAGGACCTCGCGGTGGTACACATACGAAGACTTCCACAAAAATCAAAACGCCACGAGGTACCACCACTAAGACCAAAACTTCAAGTCGGAAAGGACGAAGAAATTAGTCTTTATTTCAAATATGATTAAAAAGAGAGCCCATTCTTCATAGGATGGGCTCTCTTTTTTGCAATTATATGTTCAAGTAGTATGATTATACCCGACGTAAAGTCATCAATATTACAAATGTATCACTTCACCATATGCTGCAGCGGTAGCTTCCATGACGGCTTCACTCATAGTAGGGTGGGGATGTACCGCCTTTAGGATTTCCATACCTGTACTCTCGAGCTTTTTAGCTAAAACCAATTCTGCCACCATTTCGGTAACATTGGCTCCAATCATATGCGCGCCTAGAAGTTCGCCATATTTGGCATCAAATATGACCTTGACAAAACCATCTTTAGCTCCAGATGCACTCGCCTTACCTGATGCCGAAAAAGGAAACTTACCTACTTTGATTTCAAGACCTTTATCTTTGGCTTGCTGCTCGGTCATACCTACTGACGAAACTTCTGGCCAACAATAAGTACAGCCTGGTATATTATTATAATCGATAGGCTCAGGATGATGTCCAGCTATTTTTTCAACACAAGTAATTCCTTCCGCACTTGCGACATGCGCCAATGCTTGCGTAGGTATTACATCACCGATAGCATATATGCCAGGTACATTGGTACGATAATAAGCATCTACTTTGATCATGCCGCGATCGAGCTCTATGCCTAAGGTTTCAAGACCTATGTCTTCAACATTAGGCGAAACGCCAGCTGCTGACAACACGATATCACATTCTATAACTTGAGTCGTCTCAGTCTTGCGATCTTTGACGGTCACTTTACATTGTTTTCCAGTAATATCTACTGTTTCGACAGCACTATTAGCTAGAATGTTCATACCAGCCTTCTTGTATATCTTACCTAACTCTTTAGATATTTCAGCATCTTCACGAGGTAGCAATCCTTGCTCCATGTATTCTATCACGGTTACTTCAGTACCTATGGAATGATAAAAATAAGCAAATTCTACACCTATAGCGCCAGCGCCCACGACCACCAATTTCTTAGGTTGGACTGGCAATGTCATCGCTTCACGGTAACCGATTATCTTTTGTCCGTCGATAGGCAGATTTGGCAATGCTCGTGCGCGACTTCCAGTTGCGATGATTATATTTTCTGCTGAGATTTCAGATTTTTTACCTTCTTTGTCCGTCACAACTACTTTTTTGCCACGTACTAGTCTTCCGTAACCTTCGATAACGGTGATTTTGTTTTTCTTCATCAAGAAGTTAACGCCTTTGCTCATTCCATCAGCGACACCACGAGATCTTGAGATCATATCTCCAAAGCGTGCTTCGGGTTTACCGATCGTGATGCCATAATCATTAGCATGATTAATATACTCAAATACTTGAGCACTTTTGAGCAATGCTTTCGTAGGAATACATCCCCAGTTAAGACATACGCCACCTAGACTTTCTTTCTCGATGATGGCTACTTTCATACCCAATTGTGCTGCTCTAATGGCTGCTACATATCCACCAGGTCCACTACCTACGACGATCAAATCAAAATTCATACACTATCTTTTTTGAAAATTTCTGCAAAGTTAAAGAAAAAGGCGTAAAAATTATGAATGTTGAATTATGAATTTTTAAATCAATGTCACCTTCACCTTTAACCCTTAGCCCTTAGCCTCCTTTCATTCACTTCCTATGTCCTTTCTTATTTCGCTTGTAATCCATGAAGATAAACTCTCCAAGTCCTTCGAGTGATGAGTAGAACGCTTTACCATTATTAGCTTGGGTAAATTTGTCAACAAAATTGACTAAATGTGGGTCTCGCGCGATCATAAAGGTGGTAATCGGAATTTGCAACTTGCGGCAGGATGACGCTAATGCAAGAGTTCGAGTCAAAATTTTGCGATCTAGCCCGAAACTGTTTTTATAATAAGATTTACCTTTTTTGATACAGGTCGGTTTACCATCTGTGATCATCATGATCTGTTTATTTGGGTTTTTGCGTCGGCGTAGGATATCCATAGCGAGCTCCAATCCCGCAACAGTATTGGTATGATAAGGTCCAACTTGCAAGTAGGGGAGATCTTTGATCTCTATCGTCCATGCGTCATCACCAAAAACCAAGATGTCAAGCGTATCTTTAGGATATTGGGTGATGATCAATTCGGCAAGCGCCATAGCTACCTTTTTGGCAGGTGTGATTCTATCTTCTCCG
>JANMMV010000850.1:0-1588 GCA_031373565.1 Saprospiraceae bacterium | reverse complement strand
ATCGCCATGGATTACGCCAGCCTATAGACCATATCTCAGGTAAGGTGTCCGTTTGTCCCGCAAATGGATTGTCAGCGGGAATAATATATTTTTCGGTCTCTGTATCAACATCGATTCTGAGCATTTTGCCTAGGAGATCCTTAGGATTTTGAGAGCGATTACCAGGGTCACCGCCGCTTCCTCCATCGCCCATACCTATATATAGATATCCATCGGGTCCAAAATTGAGATCACCACCATTGTGATTGGCGAATGGTTGATTGATTGTCAAAATTATTTTTTCTGAAGTCGCTAAAGCTTTATTTGGATTGAGACTGTCGGTCGTATATCGAGCGATGACTGTGTGACCACTGTTATTGTTGTAATGAACGTAGAAATATCGATTTGTCGCCGTATTAGGGTGAAAGACAAGTCCTAGTAAGCCACGCTCGCTAGCTGATGAGTTGACTTTGGCATCTATATTAAGAAATGGCTCTGCCAAGATGTTTCTATCCGCATCGATGATTTTGATAATCCCATCTTTCTCAGTGATAAAAAGTCTTTTGTCTCCCGGCACCATTGTCGAAGTGATATCAACAGGTTTGCGTAAGTCCGAGGCGACCTCGACCAATTTGAATGACTGACCAAAACTGTCCAAGGTCATCGACAGGATGAAGATGAGAGCGATTGATATTTTTTGCATGGTTAGCGTTTAAAATTAGTTATAAATTAGCTTTCAAAGCTAAGCGAAAATGTCTTACAAAGGTCTAACAAAAAAGCCAAACAATTGATCTTTGCTTGGCTTAATTATTTTCAGTGTGGGTATATTTTAGTTCAAAACTTCAGTCACAGGTGTGTAGGGTAGATTGAAGACATCTGAAACGGCTTTGTATACTACTTTTCCGTTTACGATATTAAGTCCTAACTCTAGTTCTTTATTTTCTTTACAAGCTTTTTGCCATCCTTTTCCAGCTAGTTCTAGCGCATAAGGCAATGTAGCATTGGTCAATGCGATAGTTGATGTGTATGGAACCGCTCCTGGCATATTAGCTACGCAATAGTGAACTACCTCATCGATAATGAAGATTGGATTCTCATGAGTCGTCGGCTTGCAAGTCTCGATACATCCACCCTGATCTACTGCAACATCCACGATGACTGTTCCAGGGCGCATGTCTTTGAGCATTGCACGTGTAATTAAGTTTGGCGCTTTTGCTCCCGGTATGAGTACCGCTCCGATGATGAGATCGTGATTTTTGATCAGTCTCTTGATTGTATATTCATTAGAATACATTGTAGTGACATTTGCAGGCATGACATCAGACAAATATCTCAATCTTTTCAAACTTACATCTAGTATAGTAACTTGAGCGCCTAATCCTGCTGCCATTTTTGCTGCTTGCGTACCTACGATACCACCGCCTAACACGAGTACTTTGGCTGGCGGAACTCCTGGCACACCACCCAATAAAACGCCACGACCTTTCATAGGCTTTTCAAGGTATTTTGCACCTTCTTGTATAGCCATTCTACCTGCTACCTCTGACATTGGTACTAGTAACGGCAATGATCTATCTGCTGATTCGACCGTCTCATAAGCTAAACATAT
>JANMMV010000844.1:0-7102 GCA_031373565.1 Saprospiraceae bacterium | reverse complement strand
GTGCCGACCACTTTTGAATTGAAATACCCTTTATTTTCTAAATAGGCTTGCAAATTTGCTTCATTGTTTTTTATATCTAGACGTGTGCTCAAGATGGGGGCTTCGCCAAACTGATTGCGTAACCAATACCTAAAACTAGCTTGCCTTTTAGGCTCACCAATCGTGTACCACCAAGCCACTTTATATGGAAAACCTAAAATCATCTTATTTTTGCGCGGCGCAGTAATTTTCTTCAATGCCTTAGCAATACTTTTAGTGCTACCCTTGAAATCTTCAACTTTTTCTACGCTTATTTTTGCACCATTGTACAAAAGTGTTCCCTCCGGCAACCGTTTTCCTATCTGACAAGCCGTGATAAAAACAAGGCTGAACATAAATAAACTGAGTCTTCTTGCTTTCATTTTCATTTATTAATATACAGGATTTCGCGAAATTTGTCGTAGTCAATCGTAAAATTAAGAGAAACGCCTGTCTCAATAAAATATCCATCTAATAAAGCTTCATACTGATTTTTTCTATAAGCCCTTAGCAAAAATCTCCCATCTTTTGACAATTTATAAGTAGTATTGACATCAGGAATATATTGCGCACTAGTATTATTGTTATTTGAAGGTGGATTTGTACCATCTACCGTAAAACTTTTACCCACACTGATATTCATTCTATCATTTAAGAAATTTTTTCCCAAGGCAACCTTCAGATCAGTGCGTTGTTGATTAGGATCTTCGTCAACATTTTTTAAGTTAACATCAACATCCACTCCCTTTATTAGATCATTGGCAATTTGATTGATTGCTCCATTCAAAAAACTAGAGACACTTTCATTACTCAAAATATTACTACTGCCGTTGCTTGCAAAAAAATCACTGCTCTGTTCACCTATAAATTTATTTAATATTAAAATGGCAAAAACTTGCTTATTCATTGATGATTCATCAGCCCGTAATTGGTCCAATTTATTATTGATAGTAGTTGCCATTTCGTTCGTGACTCCTTCTGCTTTATCGGGCAAGATAATATCGAAACTAATTGAAGGATTATCGATCTGACCTTTGACTTTTAAAAGAATCCGAAATGGCGCTTTGCGCTTGTAAATTTCATTGCCTGTCGCTGTTGCCCCACCGATTTCGTTTTTGATTAAATCAATTGCGGGCGTTTTAACATCATAAGCTGCCGTTATGTCTACATCTGCTTTCAATGGATCACCACTTAATGTAATAAGACTACCTTCGAGCAAATTAAATTTTCGTTTAATAAATTGGTAATTCAGTTCATAAATGCCTTTACTTAAATAATAAGTTCCTACTAAACCTATGCTGCCGTTAGGATTAACACCTGCATTAATACGCGCTGTGCCTTGTACATGCAATTCGTCACCTGATATAGGATCTACAATGACGATAAATTTTGCATCCTTCTCAACTTCAAGATTTAAATTAAAATTCAAAATGCCTGATTTTTTAATAGGATCGAGGCTAGCTTGTTGACCTTGCGATGATATCGTTTTCAATAAGTTAATGGTATCTCTGTCTATAAATTCAATAACGCCTTCTCTTTCTTGGGCAGAAGGTGCGGCCATTTGACGCACATACGTTACATCTGTACCATTTTTAACAATTAAATTTCCTGAGATATTAGGTGCAAGTGCACTGCCAGAAACTTGGGCATCGACATCCATGAAGGCCATGCCATTTATCATTTGATTATCAACTGCAGTATTATTTAAAGCGCGAAAACCTTTTGCTTTAATCACTAAGTCTGTTGTGAAATTATTAGTCTTTGTGCTACCTTGCGAATCATCTAGCAGAGATATATTTTGGGATATGGTGCCGTCTATGGTTAATTTGTTATTTACACCATCTTCTATTGTCAATTTATCAAAGAAAACGGTTGGGTACGCCAATCGGAGCACTTGATTATCCATTTTAACTGTAGTACCATACTCCGCAGCTGTTGTTTGCAAGCTATCAAGCATAATTTGACCATTCCAAATAGGTTTTGCAGGTTCACCAGTGATTCCGATGTGACCAGTAATGATGCCCGAACTGTTTTTTAATTTCTTAAATGAAAATGCTTCTATGGTGGTCATTGTCAACCGATTTAGATGCAAATTTGCGTTAATATTGTTATCTGCATACACGCCTGTCATATTGACTTCATTGCCGTTACCGTACAATTTACCATCTACTTTAACGATGCCTCTTTCGCTTTGCGCCAGTAAATCTATATCGCCAATACTTATATTTTGATAAGTGAAACTGTCTATATTCACTTGTCCGTCGATGGTTGGAATTGTGTTTTTCATATCGCTCACTTTTAGATCTACATTCAGTAAACCGTCCACGGATAATGTATTTTTGTCTAGCATCGCTGTGATGGAGTTCAATTCAAAATTAGTAACATTAACCAATAAAGGACTATTGTCTAGGGTTGTTTCATTGTTGACTTGTATCTGCTGCTGCTCATTGGTGATCACAAAATCTTGTATATTGAATCCTGCAGGATTTATCTTCATTTCATTGTTTTCATCGACGAGCCACTTTATTTTATTCAATAACAAATCTTTTCCCATTGAAATATTGTATCCTTTTTCACTGTTAGGTACAGCAAATACAGTTAGACCATATTGTTCCTTCTTATTAATATCGTGGGTTAAAATGTTGGCAGTAACTTGATTTTTAGAAAATACACCTTTAATATAAGCATCATACAATGAAAAACTACTTGCTTTAAGCGTATCTGAAAATACATTAACCAACAAAGAATCATTTCTACCTAAAATAGTTCCATCTGTCGGTGATACATGAAACGATCCTACTGTTAACGACGGTACATTGAATTTAATATTCACGACGCTATCAACATTGGCATTTGATATTTGACCCTTAATATCAATGGCTTTCTCAAATATGAGATCTTTAAAAAATGTCGTGTACACATCATGTGGTTTAACTACAATAGTTGCATTTATAGCTCCCTTCTCACTCTCAGCGTATTTATTAGCATCAAGAAGACCATCAGACATGGCTGCCGGTAAAAATTGTTTGATTACTGTTTTAGCAAAAGTTGCCATTTGATCATAATAAACAGTACTGTTCAATTCTGCATCTACAAAAGGCGACGAGACGTCTAAAAATGTCGTATCATTTCTAACCATGGCAAGAGCACGTGTGCTATCGAATGGGATTATCCGCGACCCGTACACAAAAGCACTGCTGTCTATTTCAATGAGGGCATATAAATTATGTGGAGATGAGTTCTCTATTTTTATGCGTGTTAAAGCGCTCAAAATAATAGTGTCTTTGCTCAGTCCTAAAGAATTTAAATTGACACGTATCATATTAATAGCTGCATCTGCTGATGGGTATTCGGCTTGCATATTTGCTTGACCGTCGAATAGGACTTTCATCAACTCATCATCAATTGACGCTTGACCGCCAACAACACCATTACTGACATGAAGGTCGGTTTTGATATTATTTAAAGTGTTTTGATTAAACCTAAAGGATTGTATGGCGGCTACTACGGACATTTTATTACTTTTCAAATCAAAACCATTACTTCCTTTTACCTTAATATCACCATTCAACAATCCTAACATTGAGTCACGACCAATCCATTTACCTGTTTCCAAATTCACAGCGTTTAGCGCAAGATCGTATACCATTTTGCTAGGTACCTGAAACTCACTGATAGCTGCTTTGACACCTAAAGTCCCATAGGAAGAATTGAGTGTGACGTTTGTATTCAGCTTCTTTAAAGTGCCCTTAATCAAGCCATATAAACTTAACTGATTTGGCAAATTCAAGGGTTGCGTATTTTTAGGAATAAAAAGTGCCATCAATTGTTTTGAAGCCGTTATATCTTTCACACTCAAATTGTAGAACAATCTTTCAGAAATAGTTAGGTTAAATACTTCGCCACTTAAATGAATGCTTAAGTCATTATTTCTAACGGAATTAACGATTAGATTTGAGATTGATATTTTATCAACGTTTCCAATGATATAGGCATTAATAGATAAATCGCCCAAAATATCCAATTCTCTTCCATATGATTTTGCCATCGTTTCGGCCAGTAATTCTAAATCTTTTTTACTAATAATCGCCTGAGTTAATCTTATGTTATTCTCGGGCCTAGGAAATTTTTGTTTATCACTAGCCATGAATGATTCAGGAAAAACATGAGCCGTTACAGCTATTTTCGAGTAAGGTGTTTTTAAATATAGGTCTTTAAAATACATACTGCTACTGTCCAAATTAACCAATCCACTGAATGTATCAATCGCAAAACCACTTTTGTCCTTGAAAGCAAATGACTGAATGTTTGCCTGTAAATTGCCATTTTCAAATTTAATTTTGGATGTCTTTAATTTCAATCCATTCATATCTAAATGGTAAAAGTCCATGCCCCTACTTTTTTTTGGATGAGACATATTATTGTAAACAACTGAATTATTTTGCAATGCGATACTGTCAATAAGGATGCCAAGAGAAGTATTATTTTTAGCGATAGCAGTAAGTGTATCGGCTACCGCTTTTATGATTTCGTTCTCTTTTTTGTGCTGGAAAATAAAATTACTATTATTTAGTACAATAGATCTTGTGGAATAGGTATTAAATCGGCTAGTATTGTTCAAATCCACAATTCCTAAATAATCGATGAAATTATTAGACAATAAGTAATTCGGCTTATTTTCATAATAGATATGACTAGTCTTAATAGTCGTTTTGTTAATTGTAAAAATCGGATTAGGCAATTTCGCAACTGGCTGCACTTTAGTCCTTACATAGCTGAAATCCAAGCCTTCGACGTTCAAATCATTGATGTCAACTTGCCAATTTCTAAGATCAATGCTGTCCACATCAAGATGAAATTTTTTAACGCTTACATTCATGAAATTGCCCAGATAATGATCATTCTGCTTAAAATGAGTGTTCGCTATATCTATTTCTTTAACTATTATATTCAAAAATTGCGTCGTATCGGACACTTTGGCAACCGCCTTTTTTGATCTAAAAGCATCAATTAAAAATTGAAAATTGTAAGTACTGTCTACCTCTTTATTATAAAGATTGACATAAAATTGCTGAACCATCACTTTATTAATTACGTATTTGGATCTGATCAGCGCAAACATATCAAGATCAACTTTTAAGTGTTTACCCATTAGGAGCGTATCATTGGCTCTATCTAATAGAAAGATGTCTTGAATTTCTATCCATTTTGGAAAACTAAAATCAATACTACCAATTTTAAAAGTGGTCTTTGTTTTGTCTTGCACATAGGTTTGCACTTTAACTCTTATGGTGTTTTTTGCCCAAGGGGTTTGCAGCGTCAAAACGATGATGAGTAGTAAAACTATCAAAGCCAAAATAAAATAAATCATGACCTTAAACACTTTCCTCATATTCTTTTATTGAATTAATAAATGATACAAAGTTGAGTTGATTAGGGGCATTCAAGTTACACAATTTTATAAATAAGTTGCATTACTCATACTTTGAAAACTAATGAAACCCAGATTAAATATGAAATTCTGTGCTGCAGGTAGTCTAAAGTCTCAGCGCTTTCTTTAGCGGTCAAAAGCAAAAAGTGATGCGTCTTTATTACTTTTTTTTAGAATCATATCACATATAATTTCGGCGGCGATCACGCTAAAAGTGATGCCATTTCCACCAAATCCCAAGGCATAATACGTGTGCGGGGTTTTGTCGTACGTACCTATGTAAGGTAAGGAATCTTTTGTGGATCCAAAAGTGCCTGTCCACTTAAACTCTGGAATGAGTTCGATATCGGGAAATACTTTTGCAAAATCTTTTACCAGTGATGCTGTTTTGCTATCAATCAATTTGTCGCGCCGTTTAGGATTAAAAAAAGGCTCATCCCTGCCCCCTAAAATGATCCTATTGTCGGTCGTTAAGCGCATATACAGATAAGGATCATCCGTGTTCCACAGCAATATTTTATCTTTCCATGCGGGAACGGGCGCATGTACATGTTCTGAAGCCAGCGCATACGTTGAGCTCAGTTTTACGATTTTTTTGTCCAAAAATTCCGTTATTTCATATCCGGTTGCGTTGACTATTTTCTTTGCACTTATTGTATGACCGCTATCTGAAGTCAATTTAACGCCACTTCTTTCATAGGTGATTTTTGAAATCACAGTTCGATCAAATACCAAAAGTCCTTTTTCAACCGATGATTTGAGTAATGCGTGTGTAAATAGATACGCGTCAACAGAACCGCCTTGTGCCGAAAGGATGCCCGAAGGTGCCGAAAATCCAAACTGTTCTTGAATGTCCTTTTCGTCTAAAAGCGATATGTCAAGCCCAGCCCTTTTACGTGCTTCAAACTCTGCTCTAAGGAATGTACTGTCTTTTTTATAAGCTGCATAAAAGAGGCTTTGTTGCTTTGTAAAAAGATTGAAATTTAGTTGTTGAGAAATGTCAGCTATCGTATTTATGGATTCACTACACATATGATATGCTCGTTGTGCGGCAGCCAGTCCGATTTGCTTGGACAAATCCGACAAAGGCCTGTCCAACTCATATTGCAACATGGCCGTGCTAGCAGAGGTACTACCTAAACCAACGGTCCGGGCATCTACAACTATACAGCTCAAGCCAGCCTTGACCAAATAATAAGTCGTTAAAGCGCCTGATATACCACCACCAATGATAACGATATCGGTTTTTAAGGATTGCTCGAGTTTTGGATAATTAGCAGGCAATCCACTATTTATTAGCCAATAAGGCCATCCAGATGTGAGGTTCATGCTTTGCTGTTGAATTATTTATTCTTAAGTCCTAATATGTCTCAATTACGAATCATTCACCGTTTAATTCATGTACCTATTCAGCGTTACAACTAAATAAAATCATGTAACAATACCTGAGGATATTTCTTGTATGCTATTCAAGTGTAAAAATCAATTGGTCGTCTCTCCCTTCAACTTTAATTTGTCTAACAAAATCATCAAAAGCGGCATCGTGGTCACTTTGCGCACCATATATACTCATGACGTAGCCCATTAAATGATCATTGGCTTCGATGAGGTACAAAACAGAAGAATCTCCGGGGTCGGAGTCGCCTTCAAATC
>JANMMV010000829.1:0-6549 GCA_031373565.1 Saprospiraceae bacterium | reverse complement strand
CTTTTCAGGTACCTGTCGAGTCTTTTCTGGTACCTGTCGAGTCTTTTCTGGTACCTGTCGAGTCTTTTCAGGTACCTGTCGAGTCTTTTCAGGTACCTGTCGGGTCTTTTCAAGTACCTGTCGGGTCTTTTGAAGTACCTGACGAGTCTTTTCAGGTACCTGACGAGTCTTATCAAGTACCTGTCGAGTCTTTTCAACTACCTGTGAAGTCTTATCAAGTACTCATGAAGTCTTATCAAGTACTCGTGAAGTCTTGTTAAGTACTCGTGAAGTCTTGTCAAGTACTCGTGAAGTCCTATCAAGTACTCGTGAAGTCTTGTCGAGTACTCGTGAAGTCTTATTAAGTACCTACGGAGTATTACCCGCCCGGCTTAGGTATCGTCATGAGTCTATGAATAGCAGAGAACTTGACGGAGAATTTGAACGTTTTGCAATAAACATCAATGATTACTCATTGTGCAATAACAAAAAAATAAAATGTGAAACCTAGTCAAATTGAAAAATTGGACATCAAGGTATAGTTAGCGACAGATTTCTTTTTAACCATAACTTCAAAATTGGGTTTAAACCGCTTTATTGACTAGTGGAAGACAAACAGCAGGGATATTATATACAATGTGAAGCCATTCACAACAAATATGCCTAATTTTACATTTTGTAAGACACGATTTACTATTTATGATGCGCTCAATACTTATACTCACCATATCATTGGTTACACTTTGCCATGCAAATAATGCTATCGGGCAATGTAATCGCATGACGGACTCTATTGCTCTGACTAATTTTTTTGTGAATACCCAAGGTGATATTTGGCTCAATAAAACAAATTGGCTTCAGCCAACTCGACCAATTAGCACATGGTTTGGTATAACCACCAATGCACAAGGATGTGTGACTTCAATCAAACTTTCTAATAATAGACTTAGTGGATTTCTAAATACTGAAATAGGGGATTTCAAAGCACTGGAGTCTTTAAATCTTAGCAATAATCAAATTACGGGGGGGATCCCAGCGGTGATTACTACACTTACAAATCTCAAAACACTTAACCTTGACCAGAATGTCCTCAATGGTAATATCCCTAGTAGCATAGGTAACCTAACCCAATTGCAGGAATTGTTGCTTTCTCAAAATACATTATCGGGTAGTATTCCATCAAGTATAGGCAATCTAACGCAGCTGAATATCTTGAGTCTTTCTCAAAACAACATCTTCGGTAGTATACCCAATGCGATAGGCAACCTCACTTCTTTACGTACTTTCTATGCTGACAATAATCGGCTATCTGGTTCGATGCCTAAGGGTCTATACTCTTTGACTCAACTATCTGAACTGTGGCTAAACAAAAACATGATAATCGGTACGATTGATCCTGACATTGGCAAATTGACCAAGATGCAGAAGTTCCTCATCAACGATAATAGAATCGGAGGTACTATCCCGGCAGAGATAGGAGCGCTCACAGCACTCGTTAGTTTTCATGCTTCAAATAACAGATTTTCAGGTGATTTTCCGGCAGCGATTACAAAATGTAAGTCACTGTTGAGTTTGCAACTTGCTAATAATGATTTGACAGGCCCTTTACCTATAGACTTGGGTGCATTGACAAATTTATCAACCATGGATATCTCTAGTAATAATTTGACTGGCGAGATACCAAATTCTATCAGTGCGATGGTCAATCTGCGCCGTATTTACTTAGATACGAACAACCTTGTAGGCTGTTTTCCCAAAGGTATGAAGAAGTTCTGCACCTACACAGAAAGCCAAAATGTCAATGCGAATGGGTACAATTTCAGAGCAAACAAAGATTTGTTTTACGGCGGAGATTTCGCTAAGTGGTGTAGTGGCGATGGTGTGCCGAAAGCGCTTATCCAACCAGTGACGGCACTGTGCGAGGGATCAGACTTAAAACTCATCGGTTCTGGAGGCAATACGTACAGCTGGTCAGGCCCTGCGAGTTTTGTTTCTACAATAAAAGAGCCACAAGTCCTATCGATCAAGGCCGAAAATTTTGGCAAGTATTTTTTATATATTGAAGGAGATTATACTTGCAAAGACACGGCAACGGTGGACGTGAAGACCATAGGTTCTTTGACAACTTCCGTCAACAGTCCCCTTTGTGAAGGTACTAATATCCAACTCAAATCATCGGGTGGTATCAGTTATACGTGGTCAGGACCTAATAATTTTACTTCCGTAGATCCCAATCCTACGATACCCAATGCGATGCCATCTAGCGCTGGGACCTATACGGTTGTTATTAAAACGGCCGACTGCGAGATCACAAGAACCCTTGAAGTTGTATTTACAAAGTTGGGCAGTGTGTTCGGTGCCACGTCAGTATGCGAAGGCGATACGATAAAACTATTAACGCAGTTAGGTGCTGGTCAGTCCGTGGAATGGTCGGGGCCGGAGGGCTTCAAATCTTCGAGCCCAAATCCGATCGTTTTGAATGCGAAATCTTTAGCATCTGGTGATTATCAAGCAGTAATTAAAGATCAAAATGGTTGTCAGGCTACTTCTACTGTAAAAGTTGAAGTACGCAAACCTGTTACGCTTATCTTAGCAGACTTACCTGTCTTATGTCAAAATAGTGACTCCATCATTCTACCTTCACGTGTGCAAGACATAGCAGGGGTATGGTCAGGGATTGGCACATCTACAGATTCTATCTCAACATTTTTTAACCCATCAGGATTGAGTGGGGACATCGCATTAAATTTTAAGCCTGCTGCCGCTTGCACTTCTCCGCTTGACAAAAACATAACGGTGAGTGCTTTATCGATTACCGGCATAGAAGAGTCGCCATCTAATAGTGACAGTGATGATAATGGTTCTATCCGCCTTGAGCTGAATGGCACTTCAAAAAACATTAGTGTGAGTTACAGCAGCCCAAAGTTATCGGGTGCGTTGACAAATCAGAACGGCACAATTATCATCAACAACCTTCCTTCTTCTCTGTACGATATTAGAGCCGTAGATGAAGCTGGCTGCGAAGATACGCTCAGTGTTTTGGTGCGATACACAAAAGCTTTTTACTTCCTACCTAATGTTATCAATGCCAAGTCTTTGACCAATAATGTTTTCTACGTCAAGGGAAGCAATATTTTGTCTTATGATATGACCGTTTACGATCGATGGGGTGGTGTTGTCTTCGAAAATCAAAACCTTGCCGTCAATGATGAAGCAGGAGCTTGGCGACCTAGCAGTGACCGCATTGTTTCTGGCGTATATGTTTACAAAATCGTTATGAAAACGCTCGAAGGTGATAAGATACATGTTGCTTCAATTACGGTGCTTTAGATCAACTGGCTCACCAAATAATAATGATAAACAGATATGCAAGCAGCCATTCTCACAGTTGGTGATGAAATCCTTATCGGCCAAATCGTAGACACCAATTCAGCATGGTTGGGTCATGAACTTAGCAATATAGGTATTAGGGTTAATACCATCGTCTCACTGGCCGATGACCAAGAAGAGATTATCCAAGGTATTGCAAGGGCCGTGGACAGCCATGATATTGTATTTATCACGGGTGGACTTGGTCCTACGAAAGACGATATCACCAAATCATCAATCGCTAAATACCTTGGTGTAGATATGTATTTTGATGAAGGGACATTCGTACGTATCAAAAAGATCTTTGAGAAGATGGGACGCGAATTGTCGCCACTCTATCACGATCAATGTCTTATGCCTACAGGCGTCGAATTGCTACGTAATAGTATGGGTACAGCACCGGGGATGTTGTTCCGGCATAAAGGTAAGCTGATTATTTCTATGCCGGGAGTACCATATGAGATGAAGTCGATCATGACTGAAGTCGTTATCGCGATGTTGCGTGAAACTAATACCTTGCCCACGATCGATCACTATACGATACTGACCGCTTGTACTGGAGAGACGACGATCGAGGCTAATATCCAAGACATTATCGCCGAGTTACCACCTGCTATCAAAGTTGCCTACCTGCCGAGTTTGTCGGCAGGTAGGGTTCGTGTAAGTGGTTATGGAACAGGACTTAACCAAGTCAAAACGTATGGAGATCGCATCTCAGCACGTCTCGGAGAGATTGTATACGGCTATGGAGAATCATCCTTGCCCGAAGCGATTTATAGGCTGGCTGTCGACAAAGGAATCACCATTGGTACGGCTGAAAGTTGCACAAGTGGGTTGATAGCGCATTCGCTTACGAGCATCTCGGGTTCGTCGGCTTATTTTATGGGTGGCATCGTCGCTTATGATAATGAAATCAAAAAATCTCTTCTTCATGTCAATGAACAAACGCTCATAGATTATGGTGCAGTCAGCGAACAAACAGTCATCGAGATGGCTCATGGCGCTCGCAAAACACTTGGCGTAGATATAGCTGTCTCTATCTCTGGTATTGCTGGACCTACGGGTGGCAGTGAAGCCAAGCCTGTCGGAACGATGTGGATCTGTGTGGCTTCCGCCGAAAAGCAAACTACTTATCTACTCCGTACTGGCAAAGATCGAGAGAAGAACATCCAGATTGCAACCATATGGGCGATGGATATGGTAAGAAGGTTCATCCAGTAAGTAGAAGAAGTTATTGCTTCAGTACAATTATCACTGAAATAATGATCTAAAAGAAACGAATTTCCTATTTCTTATCAATAGTGGTATCTACAGGACACGATTAATATTAAACTGTTTTATAGATTCAAAAATTCTATCTGCATTTTTCTTTACATTCACATACCCATCACGTTACCTTCATAACTAAAAACTGATATGGTTTTAATCTACAATATTGATCGTCGCGTCCTACAAGTATCGTTTCTCCTGACCATACATCTACTAGTCTATCACCAGCCTTTATGCCATATACCCTGAAGATAAACCAAGTCACATAGGCTTCTGTTTTGCTAAAATTAAATAAGCAACACATGGTTGTATCAGCATCCGATCGGACAAAAGCAGCTAAATGGTGACTCCGTTGAGGCATCCATTGGATGTTTTTGCTATCTGTAAATACGGAGTAGAGTTTTCGGATCGCAATAAGCCTTTTGGTACCTGCGAAAATTTTCTGCTCTACAGTATCTGGTTTTGTACGTAGTGAATTTTTCTTCCAAGAAATGACTGGCCTATGCATCCACCTATTATCATAAGATTTGGCAGGATCGTCGATATAACTGTAGTCATTAGTATATCCTATCTCATCACCATAGTATAACATAGGAATACCACCGATAAACATACTCATCGCTTGCATGAGAAATATCTTATCAATGGATAACTTTATATTTACTTTGTCATCAGCATCCAAGGCAGACTCTAGACCACAGAGAGAAGAGAGACTTCCACTAATTCTCGCATCATTGGTTTTTTCGTTGACACCAAATAGGGCTCCGCGTGCAGGTGAATCTTTAAGCGCACCACTGTAGAAATTTTTGAGATATGCACGATGGTGGTATGAGTCAAAACCCGCTGCTGTGATCATGGCATCTTCAAATCCGAGTCCTATGTCATCGTGACATCGCGTGTAAGTAAGCCAAGTAGGTCCTGCTGGTTTTTTTATAATATCTTGCTGAGATGCGATCATCACTCGAGTATCTCCCGTAGCTAGCGCATCCCATTGAACAGACATATGCGTGGCGTTGTAAGCGATATCACATTCTTGCCCATAGTACTGACCTGTACCGAAATACTTCATGATCTCTTTAGGTGCGACGATGGCTTCACCGAGCAATGCCATGCCCGGTGTGGCTGACTGCACACACAATTTGATGAGTTGCAGCAGTGTGTGTGCTTCCGGTAGATTTTGGCAGCTTGTACCCATGGACTTCCATATGAAAGCAGGTGCATCGATACGTAAGATATCTACGCCTAGATTGGCATAATAAAAAATATTGTCGAGCATGTCTACAAAGACGGCTGGATTGGTAAAATTGAGGTCCCACTGATAGTGATTAAAAACGGTCATCACCCATTTGCCGCTTGCTTTATCATACGTAAAATTACCAGGTGAACTACCGGGGAATACTTCTGGCATCGATTGCTCAAATTGATCAGGTAACGTACGCGTATCGTACATGTAATAGTAATCTTGGTAAACAGAATCACCGGCCGAAGCTTTTTTTGCCCATTCGTGTTGGTATGAAGTATGATTGAGCACGATATCCAACATGAGATACATACCACGTTCATTCATGGCTTCAACAAGCGAACTTAGATCTTTCATCGTTCCAAAACGCTTGTCAACTTTTCTAAAATCTGAAACAGCATAACCACCGTCACTTTCACCGACAGGGCTCTCCATAATCGGCATGAGATGCAAGAAATTAACACCCAATTCTTCAAAATAATCTAATTTGGATTTGACTCCATTTATATCATCTGCAAATCTATCAACATAGAGACTCATTCCTACGATGTCGTTGTCCGTGATCCATGATAGCCTTGTTGCTTTTTCTTTATCTTTGTTGATCAGTGTTTCGGTTCTAGCATTGTGCGCTTTTACAACAATGTCTACGAGATTTTCAAATCCACTGTCAGCATTAGCATGCTTGCTATACA
>JANMMV010000797.1:0-6705 GCA_031373565.1 Saprospiraceae bacterium | reverse complement strand
ATCGCCATTGTTTACCATAGACAGGGCCGAGATCGCCATTAGCATCAGCCCATTCATCCCATATCTTGACACCATTATCATTGAGATATTTGACATTGGTATCTCCATTTAGAAACCATAAAAGTTCGTAAATGATAGACTTAAGATGAAGTTTCTTCGTGGTAACCATCGGAAATCCTTTCCGCAAATCAAACCTCATTTGATAGCCGAAAACCGATATAGTCCCTGTCCCAGTTCTATCCGTTTTAGAGGTGCCACTATCTAATATGTGCTGAAGGAGCTCGTGATATGCTTGCATGACTATATATTTAAAGATACAAAGGTAAGATCTTTCTAGATTATATATTTAATTTCGCCATGACGGAACTGCAATATCTTCCCGTCATCAGTATGCAAGCATAGTCTTCCCTGAGAATCTACTCCTGTTATTTTAGCGTAGAACATCCCCAAATCCGATGTTTCAAACTGGGAAGAAACATCAAGGCGGTATAAGTGAGATATATACATCTTGGGTATAGCCTCCCATTTAATAGATTTTAGAAGTAAGTAGTGCCATTCAATTTTTTTGTTGAGCGCTGCTAGGATTTCCATTCGGTCATATTCGATTTCAGACTCCATAAAAAGTGATGTAGCATTCGGCAACTGGGCAGGAAAATTACTTTCGTTCACATTAAGCCCTATACCTATGACGCTAGCTTTGATCTGGTCACCACGCAATATGTTTTGAATCAAAATACCACAAACCTTCTTGTCTTTAATATATATGTCATTCGGCCATTTTATCTTAGGTTCAAATCCGTACACTTTTAGCGTGTCAAATACAGCTAAACTAGCCATCATATTTAGATAATATTGCTGATCTATAGGTATTTGAAATGGATAGATGAGGTAGGAAAGCAGCAGATTTTGATTGGCAGAGCTATACCATGATCTGCCAATCTGTCCACGTCCACATGACTGATAGTCAGCTAATACACATGTTCCTTCAGGTGGATTGATTTTTGATATTAAGTCAACAGCATAATCACTCGTAGATTCAATCTCATCGAAATATATTATTTTTTTGCCGACAAACAGGGCTTCAGGGTTATCCATAGAGATGAAATGCGTATATTTGCAGTGTAATAATAATTTAAAATTCGAATATTGGGAAAAAATATCTCCGCTACTACCATAACAAATGGCACTGAAGAACTGAATCACTGGATAATCGACGCTATCCAAGACATCAAAGGTAAAAATATTATCAAATTAGACTTACGCAAGATCATTGACAGGCCCACCGATTACTTTATCATTTGTGAAGGTGATTCGTCGGTGCAGGTCAAAGCAATTTCCGATAGTATAGGTCGAAAGATCAAAGACAAGTTAGGTCTCCATCCTATACATAAAGAGGGTGTTGAAGGTGCTAAATGGGTATTGGTGGATTATTTTGACACTGTAGTGCACGTTTTTTACCCCGAAACACGGGCTTTCTATGACATTGAAGAGTTGTGGGGAGACGCAAAAGTTATTAATTATGAAAACATATAATCATTGTGGACAACTACTCTGATAAAATAATGTTTTAAGCATATCGTATTCAATTCAAAGAATAAAAATAAATGGAAAACAATAATCCAACAGAAGATAAACCAAATCCTAACAAGTTTAACTTGAATTCATACTGGATTTATGGTATTATCTTGTTAATGATCATTGGTGTTAATTTGTACGTTAGTACTATGACCAAGGTCGAAGTATTGGATCAAATCGCATTTGAAGACAAAGTTAAAGCTGGTGAAATTGAAAAAATTAACATAGTCAACAAAGAATTTGTCAAAGTATATCTTCGTAAAGAAGTTTTGGATGCTAAATATCCAAAAATAAAAGAAAATGCCATTGCAGGACAGCCACATTTTACACTTAGGATTGGCGATCTAGGCAATTTTCAGGAGCGCCTCGGCAAACTAGAAGCAATGGGTCACAATGTAAAATTTACATTTGAAACAGAGACAAACTACCTTGGTCAATTACTAGGATGGATCTTACCTTTTGGTATTTTAATAGCACTTTGGCTTTACTTGATGAGACGAGTAGGTGGTGGAGCTGGTGGGGCTGGTGGACAGTTATTTAATATTGGTAAGTCAAAGGCTACCTTATTTGATCAAAATTCCAAAGTTAATATCACTTTTGCAGATGTAGCTGGACTAAATGAAGCCAAAGTGGAAGTAATGGAAGTCGTAGACTTTCTAAAAAATCCTAAAAAATATACCGCGCTAGGCGGAAAAATACCAAAAGGTGTTCTCTTGGTGGGTCCTCCAGGTACTGGAAAAACACTTCTAGCCAAAGCTGTAGCCGGCGAAGCGGGTGTTCCTTTCTTTTCGATATCAGGATCAGATTTTGTAGAGATGTTTGTGGGCGTTGGTGCATCTAGGGTGCGTGATCTATTTAAGCAAGCTAGAGAAAAAGCGCCATGTATTGTATTTATCGATGAGATAGATGCGATAGGTCGTGCTCGTGGGCGGAATGCTGTACAAGGCGGAAACGATGAGCGAGAGAATACACTCAATCAACTGTTAGTAGAGATGGATGGTTTCAGCACCGACAAAGGGGTTATCATGATGGCTGCTACCAATAGACCTGACATTTTGGATGTAGCCTTATTAAGACCCGGTAGGTTTGATAGACAAATAGGTATCGATCCACCAGATCTTGTAGGTAGGGAAGAAATATTTAGAGTTCATCTACGGGCTATCAAAGTCTCATCCGAAGTCACACCTTCGCAATTGTCAGAAATGACACCAGGTTTTGCTGGAGCTGACATAGCCAATATCTGTAATGAAGCGGCGTTAATCGCAGCCAGACGAGGTAAAACAGAAGTTGATATAGATGATTTCAATTATGCATTGGATAGAGTCATCGGTGGCTTGGAGAAAAAGAATAAGCTCATATCTCCCAAAGAGAAAGAAATCATCGCTTATCATGAAGCAGGACATGCGATTTGTGGATGGTATTTAGAACATGCTAGTCCACTGGTCAAAGTAACAATCGTACCCCGAGGTATGGGAACACTAGGTTATGCCCAATACCTACCTAAGGAAGAATATATCATTCGTACCGAGCAATTGCTAGATCGTATGTGCATGACGTTAGGAGGTAGAGCTGCTGAAAAAATAGTTTTTGACAAAATCTCAACTGGTGCACAAAACGACTTAGATCAGGTAACTAAACTAGGATATGGAATGGTAACTGTGTACGGAATGAATCCCGCTGTTGGTAATGTGTCCTTTTATGCCATGTCTCAAGATCAACTCAATAAGCCGTACTCAAATGAGACAGCGAGATTAATTGATGATGAAGTACGTGCATTGATCGAAAAACAGTACCAGAGAGCACAAGATCTCCTTACAGAAAAAAGAGATGACCTCAATATTTTAGCAAAAACACTGCTAGAAAAAGAAGTATTATTAAAATCGGATCTTGAAAAATTAATCGGACCACGTCCAACTCCTATCGATGAGTTAGCTCATCCGATTGTAGGATTGGATGCAGGAAGTTAAACTCACTTTATAATGGAAGAGCAATGGGATCACAAGATCAACCCTAGGTCATATGATCTCATTGCCGACCACTGGAAAGAAGCCCGCGATAATATAAAAATAGTAAAACCAATACTAGATTGGTTAGCGCTACTGCCTAACCAAAGTCGAATACTCGATCTTGGTTGCGGTACTGGATATCCTGTAGCTAAGTTATTAACTACAAATGGACATTTTATCACAGGTATCGATTCATCTCCGCAAATGATTATGCACGCACAAAAATTAGCGCTAAACACGGCGACTTTTCAGTGTGCAGACATAGTTGAATTCAAACCTAATCATCTTTTTGAAGGCATTATCGCTTGGGATTCACTTTTTCACTTAGCAAAAACAGACCAAGATTTGATATATCAAAAGATCGCATCGTGGCTAGCACCCGGTGGGTACTTCTTATTTACGCATGGTGATACTGACGGAGAACACATAGATTATATGATGGGCCAGCCCTTTTACTACAGTGCAATACCTTTTGCTAAAATAGAAAAGATCATGGTCAATCTCGATATGCATATTTTATCATCTCTTCATGATTATCGAGAAAATGATACGCATATAAGTTTAGTGGTTTTGGCACAAAAAAACAAATAAAATGAGTGGACATCCGTTAGATAGTCCAGTTTGGAATGCTTTAGGACAAATTCATGAGCGCTATGGTATTGATTATGGTGATGCTAGATTTTATAAAATGCCCTTTGCTACTTTTGGTGCCATTGAAGATGAAAACATCGGGCACATGAGTTTGATTGAGTACGCTAAAGTGACAAATCCATTGATCATAGTGGGGATCTTACCAGCGTCACTACCGAATAATTGGAAAGTCTTGAATGCGGCGCATTGCGCTCAGATGATTTGCGATGAGTTGCTTCCCTACGAAGTGATTGAAGAGATAGTTTCGTTAGATCATTCACACAAAGATGAATTATTTGCCTTGATTGATTTGGTACAGCCTGGCTATTTCTTTAGTGAAACCCAAAGCCTTGGCCAATATTTTGGCATATTTAAAGATGGGAAACTCGTAGCAGCTGCTGGAGAGAGACTAAAACTACATCAATACACCGAAGTAAGTGGAGTCGTTACGCATCCCGATTATACCAAACAAGGATATGCCACGCAACTGGTCCACCACGTCACCAATCATATATTGTTAGAAGGTAAACTGCCCTTCTTGCATGTTTTAGAGACCAACAGTAAGGCCATAGCCATCTACCACAAACTCGGATATCATACCCGAAGACAGATGATTTGGTACAAACTAGGGATCTGATACATCGTTATAAAAGTTTTCACGGTAGCATTCCGTTAACATGCAGAAGTAGAAGTCGCTCCAGTCGTCAACTAATCTTTACCACTATTGATATAATCAAGCACCGCTTTTTTGCTGGTTACCCAATTACGCCCTTCTTTGAAGGCATTGATCTTGCCAGTTCGAGCCAACAACCCTATATACTCAACACCATACGGGACGTCTGGTTCTTTGACAATCGATGAGATAGGCTCATAAATCTCATACTGCTGCGGAATGATCTGAATGTATAGATTCAGTGATCTTTCGATAGCCTGCAATACTAGTAAAACGATCTTCTCAAAATCACCATTGTTGGCTTTGTTGAGCGCATCGTAATACTTTTTGCGATCGTTTTTGAGAATGATGGCAGGAGGATAACCATGCTTTTGCAGTAATAAATTCATGACAAGTCGACCAGTACGCCCATTTCCATCAAAGAATGGATGTATCCACACTAAGCGATGATGAAAAATGGCAGCCAATACGCCCACATGTAAGTTATCAGGGTTATCGGAAGTATAGGATATCAACTCATTTAACAAATCTGAAAGCTTGTCAGGCGAAGGGGGAGTGAAATTAGCTTCTTGAATCCGCACCGTACCATTACGAATCCTTCCAGCAAAATCATCATCTAAATTACGCATCACAATCTCATGAACTTGCAGGATATCAATGGCTCGGATAGATGTCTCTGGGTCTAAGAGACCCATCACATAATCAATGGCTTTATTATGATTGATGACTTCAAAATGTTCTCTCATTGACTTACCTCCGATCGTCACGCCATCTAGGATTACAACGCGTGTCTCCATCAGCGTGAGTGTATTGCCTTCAATGCCATTTGAATTATAAGTCCAGTCAATAGATAAATCTTCTTGAACCCTTTTGAGGGCGCTTGTCTATAATGAACGTGCCCCATCAATCCGACTTTTCTTATCCCCTATTCTATCCATCATAGGACGCAAATCATTCAAAAAGCTAAAATTGATTTGTTTCATAACCTCCATCATTGTATCGGATACAAAGAAATTATATTTATCCGATATTGTTGCAATTAAAAGCAGATTTTACACATTTCCTATTTATTAACTATCTTCACCATCAAATTATAGTCGGTTATGCTTAATAAATTGATACTTGGATTTTTAGTTTGTTTTTTTAACACGCTTGCAGCCCAGATTCCTGATGCTCCTAAAGTCAAAGATGGTGATGGACCTTACAAACAACTTATCATTCGTGGAGCAACGCTTATCAATAGTACTGGAGCACCACCCATGGGACCGGTTGATATTGTTATCGAGGGAAATATTATAAAGAAAATCAAAAACGTGGGCTATCCCGGTACTACTATTGATGAGAAAAGCCGACCCAAAGCCGATTCACTAGCAAAAATAATCGATGCAACAGGCATGTTCGTTTTACCTGGTTTGATAGATATGCACGGACACATAGGAGGAGAATCTCAAGGAACTCCTGCTGAGTACGTCTTCAAGCTTTGGCTTGCCCACGGCATCACTACCATCAGAGATCCCGGCAGTGGCAATGGCATCAAATGGACATTGGATCATAAAGCAAAAAGTCAACGAAACGAGATCGCAGCACCACGGATTCTATGTTATCCGACATTTGGCGCTGGATGGGAAAAGCCTATTTCTACCGCCCAAGAAGCACGTCTTTGGGTCAGGGAAAATGCGCTAAAAGGTGCTGATGGCATTAAATTTTTTGGGGCTGCTCCAAGTGTTTTTAAAGCCGCACTTGAAGAAAATAAAAGGTTAGGTCTTCGATCTGCTTGTCATCACGCACAACTCGAAGTAGGTCGCATGAATGTTCTGGCGA
>JANMMV010000078.1:0-4664 GCA_031373565.1 Saprospiraceae bacterium | reverse complement strand
GGTAAATGAATTGTATCAAGAATTCTATTAAAAATAAACTGGGGAGAGCACCGGGTGCACTCAATGGCGAATATCTAAGTGCCCAAGGATCATTACCATTAGACGGATTGCAAAAACATAGAAGATGAACTTCTGCAGTGGTCACTGACCTCATCCCTATACATGAACGATAATTATTAAGACGAAACAAAAACATACATATTTAATCTAAAGACCAAAAATAGACATGCCAACCAAAGGACAAATTTTGACAAATCCAGATACTGGAGACACGTATGAATTTTTGGAAACAGCCAAAGACACGAATGGACAAAGAGTTACCATGAAAATGACGCTCAAATCCAAAGGTGAACAAGTACCTAATCATTATCATGCTTTACAAGACGAGCATTTTGAAGTTGTTTCAGGTAAGTTAACCATACTACTTGACGGGAACAAACAAATATTAAAACAGGGCGACGAAATTACTTTGCCGAAAAACAAACCGCACAATCATTACAATAATGACGATGAAACGGTTGTTTTAATACAATCTATTTCTCCCGCATTGGATTTTGACTACCTATTAGAAAATATCATAGGGCTTACCATTGATGGAAAAATGCCCAATGGGAAAGCAGGATTAATGCAGGAATTAGTGACGTTAAAATACTTGGACAGCAAAAGTTATCTAGCGAGTATTCCACTAGGGCTACAAAAATTCCTAATGAATATAGTTGGACCTATTGGACGTGTGTTTGGATACAGAGCTATTTACAAGAAATATTCCGATATAGAAAAATAACTACCACTATCAACTAAGCGTTCGGTTGGCTCGAAGTGACCACTGATCCAAGTTTATTGTGCAATCATAAAGTAATTGGTAATATAAAGCACGACTTAAAATGATATTGAAATGAACCAGGAGATATGGTTAGCAAACGGACTATTAATGATACATGCCATCGTGGTTGGGATTACAGTGGCGGGTGGCGTTGCCTTATTTACAGGAAGGTTTGCCAAATTTCATAAGGGAGACTTTTTTGCTTTGGCTTTCATTGTATGCTCTTTTGGACAGATTATCTCACTGGTATTTACGGGGGGATGTATTTTTACAGCATGGGAGAAGGAACTCAGGATTAAAGGTGACCCGACAGTTTCATACGCAAAGACATTTTTACAGGAATACTTGCCTTTTTTACCATACGGTTTTGTTCAAGCTGTACCGTTTCTCACGCTTGGAGCCTTAATAGGTGCCATAATCCAAATACGCTTTGCCATGAAACGAAAGAGAAACATGGACAGGTAATAAATTTTGATACTTGTAAAGTAGATTTTGGCAATTTCTCTAAAGTGAATACACAGAACAGATAACCCACAAATTTATCAACCTAATTTCCCACTTGTAATGTGAACCCAGTCAAGATTTGGATCGCTGCGTTCAATTGAAGCCTAACAGAATTTGAAAATCCATTGACATCGACATTTAGATTGTGCGGTGTTGCTGCAGGTATAGTGACAATAATTAGAATGACAAACTTAAAATAATAAGAATCGGTAGATGTTTTTTCATACCTGACATTTTTATGGCATTACAGTATATCAGTAAACAAAGTTAAAACTAAAAACGGTATAGTGCCATAAAAAAACACAACTTTTTGGCATGGGGTAGATCAAATATTTTTTTCAACATGAATGAGCACAAACCCTTTCCCCTGAATGGATAAGTCACCATCTTGGCTTCCGTCCAAAGTTGCTCAATATGATTAACCTTACACAAGAACAGAGTTATACAATCTCAAAGATGCAAATCTAAGGAGATGAACAAAAAGAAGTATGTGGAGTTATCGGGATACTTGAATTACAAATCAATGATAACTATCGGAACGCAATATATTGTTGTTGACCTAAGCAAAGGACACTTTGTCTAACACAAACAAGAGGCTTGTGAAGCATGTCATTTTATTAATTTGGTTAACTTAAATTATGAATTGGACAAGCAAGTACATGTTGTTTGTTTTTAAAAGGACCATTTTGACTGCAATCTAAAACTGAAAGTGTAGGAGATAGACAACATTCAATGGAAAACTCTGTATTGAGGCGTCCATTAGCATCCTTATCCCTTCCCACGTGCCGAGCGGTCTTTGATTTTAGAGATCACCTTGCCCTGAAATTCTCGTTCTGCTTTGAAGAGTTTTGCTACTTTCCTAGGTGGTATAGCTATCTTGAATTTTTTGATGTACTTGCGTTGTATTTCTATTTCGTTCGTTCGAAGATTGAGCATGTTTTCCATCAATTCATCTGCTTGAGCGTCGGTCATTTCGGATGCAAATCGTATATTTTGAGAAACTCTGTTGGCTTCCATCTCATCTTGATATGCGTTGTAAATAGGCCAAAATTTTTGCGCTTCCGCTTCCGTCAGATTGAGTTGCTCACTGATGAAGGCTATTTTATTTGATCTTAATCTTTCTTTTATTCGCTCTTGGCCAGAACCGATATTAACCGCCAGAAAGCTAATGATGAGTATTAAAAATGTATTTTTCATTTGACTGTTATTTATGTTATTTTGACCCAATGACGAGTCATATTTATGATTACTTTAAATTTTGTTTTTAACTATTAAAAATCTAATTCTGATTCAAACATCATCTCATCTTCATCGCTAGGAACAGATTGATAGAAGGATAATTCTTCTACCATCGTTGAGTCTATGATACCTGCGTCTATCAATTCATTCATCTGTATATGGCCTGATTGAGCTTCTATATATTCGATAGCTTCATCACTCGTAATGTTCATTGAAGTTTGGGTATCAATAACCGGTTTTTCATTTTTTATGATGGTGAAGAAAGTAGCGCTAACGATTAAAATGGAGCAAGCTGCTACCAACCATCTATTTTGCTTAAACCATGACATCTTAACGACTTTGGCTTCTTGTGGAGCCACTTTAGACATCACATTTGACTCCAAAGTCTCAAAGTAAGCCGTCGGTAAATCATCTTCCTGGTTTTGTGGCAATGATGCGATTCTGCTCAATCCCACCAATTGTGCTTCCAACGCTTCAAAATATCCCTCTGGCACCGTCGGAGTTGGTGGTTTAGATGATAGCGATGCTATCACCGGAGCGATTTCTTTTAATTCTTCGTGTATATCTTTATTCATTCTTGACATTATTATACTCAGTATTGGACTTTATTTGTGACATAATCTTCGATCTTTTTGATCGCATGATGGTAGGTGGCCTTCAATGCGCCTACCGATGTTTGTGTTATATCTGCTATCTCTTGATAACTCAACTCATCATAGTATCGCATATTGAAGACTAGTTTCTGCTTGTCAGGCAGTATATGAATAGCCTTCTCCAGCGCTTCCAACGCTTTGCCTTCATCAAAGGTATAGGCCGAGTTTGAAGATACGACTTCAGACATCAACGAAATATCCACTTGATTTTTTTGAAACTTATTCTTTTCCAAAAACGTCAAGCTTTCATTTGTTGCTATTCGATATATCCACGTAAAAAGACCACTTTGCTCCTTGAATTGATGAATATTTCTAAAAATTTTGACAAACACATTTTGTAATACATCATCAGCATCATCATGATTTGTTACCATCCTGCGAATCTGCCAGTATAACCTTTCTTGATATTTTCTAATAAGCATCCTAAACCCAGCATCGAGTGTAGAACTCTCACGCAATTGAGCCAGTATGGCTTCATCGGTTATATCGGTTGTATTCATCTATTCGGTAACGTACATATATAAGACTCACCAAGGTACTTTAGGTTTAATGAAATCCACTTTTTTGTCTAAAATTTTGCAACATATCTGTTTGGCAAGAGTGTAAAACGGTCGGATTGCTACAATCAAAGACAAAAAGTATATATTTGCAATCCATATTTACTCAAACTTACACTTCCATATGCGATCTATCATCATTTTGTGCTTTCTATCGTCGATAGCACTTTCATGCAAAAAGTCTGTATCTACAACTCAAGCAGCGCTAAAAAAACTGGAATCACAAACCATTATCCATCATCAGTCCGTCAAAGCACTAACCGATGTGATGGTACATGATATATTTTCACCGCCGGTTGCGAGTCGCATCTATGCTTACTCAAATATTGCAGCATATGAAGCAGGTCGTCATAGCGATCCTGAGCTCAAAACGGTAGCTGGTGTAATCAAACATCTCAAACCAGTACCGCAACCCATTGCAGGTCAGGCATACTGTTATCCGCTGGCAGCGTCGATTGCATTTTTGAAAGTCGGTAAAGCTTTGATATTTTCTGAAGATAGCATAACCAATCAGATGAATAAAGTCAAAGACCATTACTTGAAAGCGGGCCTTAGCGAAGATATATTTAATGCGAGTGTGGCATATGGCGATACGGTCGGAACGCATATCATTAAGTGGTCAGCTGGTGATAATTATAAGCAATCACGGTCATTTCCTAAGTTTAGTATCGACAAAGATCCATCGACTTGGAAACCTACACCACCTGGGTACAATGATGCCATCGAGCCTGCTTGGAATAAGATTCGTCCTTGGTTGCTTGATTCAGCAGCTATGTTTAAGCCCGAGCCACCGACTGCTTTCGATATCAAAAACAAAAATAGCAAATTTTACAAAGAAGCCATCGAAGTCTATAATGTGAGCAAATCGCTCACAGACGAGCAAAAAGC
>JANMMV010000755.1:0-4950 GCA_031373565.1 Saprospiraceae bacterium | reverse complement strand
GCAGAAGTTTCGATCTTTTGCCTTCAAATTCTGAGTGATACAAATACTTTATTGGCTGGTGATCTACACGGCTATATTCATGTGATAGATATGGACTCATTGACTATCAAAAGACGGATCCTAGCTCACCCGAAAGGTGTCTTTGCTATGCTGATAAAAGATGAGTACCTGTACAGCATTGGTGCTGATGGTAAAGTAGCCAAATGGGATTGCGCGACTATGGAACTCATACTACAAAAAAACATCTCAAAAGTAGGGCTTAGGTCTATGATTGAAGACAAAGGTCATTTCTACTTAGGCGACGGGGCAGGATACATTTACAAATTAGATGACCAATTGCAACCCATTTTTTCATGGCCCGCACATAAAACGACCGTGTTTGCACTTGTGGTCCATGGAGATAAGTTGATCAGTGGTGGCCGTGATGCTATGTTGTCGATCTGGGATCGCAATACTCAAGATCTTATCCGTCAAGAAGCTGCTCATTGGTACGCCATCAATAAGGTCATTATCATTGGTGACATTATCGTTACACTATCTCGAGACAAGAAAATCCGACTATGGAATAGCGATGATCTCAGCCTCATCCAATCCTTTGATTTTATCAATAAGGGCCACATCAGATCCGTTAATACTGGAATCTGGCTAAAAGATAATAACGAACTGTGGACAGCTGGCGATGATAAGGTGGTAAAAGTGTGGGGAAGTATCGTTTGAGATTCTTTATGCTCGAAAAAAAAAGCGTAATTGAATAATGGAAAATCAATCTGCTATCTCAACTTTTTTAACAAATTTGAGATGTAGCTGCTTGAAGGAATATCTTCAATATTGATTTCAACATCGGCATTGTCACCCAGAAAAAAGACACCAAGGAAAATAAAAAAACCAGACACCCTAAGGTGCCCGGTACAAAACATAGTATGATTAAAATATAGTATTAACTAAAAAACCTTGAACTAATTCCCTTCGCCTCCTAAGATATTCATCATTGGCGCCTTACCATCAGTAACTATTATCTTAGCATTCTGTGATGTTGAAAGCTTTTCAAAAGCTTCTATTTGTTTGAATTTTAGCACATTAGGAGAAAGGCTAGAGTTTATCAACTCATTAGCGTTTTTGATACCCAAAGCCTCAATTTCATTACTTTTTGCTTTTGCTTCTGATGCCAGAATAGTTGCATTCTTTTTACCTTCTGCCTGAATTCGTGCTATTTCTTTAATGCCTTCAGCATCAATAATCTGTCGCTGCGCTTCTTGTCTCTGTCTGTCCAAAACGAATTGCATCCTTAATGCATCTTGTTCGGCTTCCAACTTTGCCTCTATTGATTTGGACAATCCTGCTGGTAACGAAATACTTTTAAGTAATACAGATTCAATCACAAATCCTTTGCCTTCGCAGACTTCGACAAGCCTGTTTTTTATCTCTTGCTCGATTATAGCACGTTTTGCGCTATGCATATCTTTGGCGTCAAACTTTGAACATATGTCTGATGCCGCCGATCTAAATACGGGTAATATCAGCATTTCTTCATATTCCATACCTGTTTCTTTCAAAATCTGTGGAACTGAACCAGGCTTAATCCGGTACAATATGGAACTCTCAGATCGAATAGTTAAACCTTCTTTGGACGGAAGATTCTCAGTTATGGCAAGATTCATCGTACGGATTGGAACTCTGATAAGTCTGGTAGTAAATGGATTGAACCCAACGAGACCTGGTTGTCTAACTTTATCTTGTATGCGACCGAATCTTCTTTTAACCCCTACTTGATCGGGCAAAACTGTTGCACAACTGGTTAGGAATACCATTACTAGGAAAGCAGCTAAATTAATTTTGTTAGAGGACATAATTTTTATTTGTTGTTTGTACTGCAAATGTAAAGGTGCACCTATTAGAAAGTCATAAGAAAACTATTAGAATGAGATTAAAAAATAAATTGAATGGGCATTTTATTTCGAGAGTGGTAACATTTACATGCTGAGATTCAATAGATACGCTACCTGCGTGTATGTTAAATGCCCTAATTCGTCGTATTCTTTTTTAATTCATAAATACAAGTTAAGGCATTTCGCGAAGATAATTTTTGAATTTTTTTGGCAAAAATCATACTTTTGAAGCTCTAATCGCCTCCTGGGATCTCATCATATGGGGTCGTACGAGTTTTTATTCTAAGCACTTTCTGCTTCTTGTCAAATAAAAACCCCCCTTTTTGGTAGACAGATTTACTGTTTCGTTTGCTTTCTAAGGTCAAGATTAAAATTTGCATTTACGATCAGTCCGGAATTATTTTGAAAAACGTCTTGTCCATTGATTTGCCTTCCGAATTGCAGTATTTGATTTAAGAAACCGCCTTCAATTCTTACCGTTTTATTAAATCTATAGCCCAATAAAAGACCTATTCGATTTTGGTCAAAAATATTTACGTTGACGTTTTCTCCAAAGCCAATAAAAATCTCATCATAAAATGCGATAAATGGTGTCTTGTCTTTAATTTCTTGACCTTTTAGAGGTACTTGAAGCCTGACCATATATCTAAACCTGTTGAGTAAAGGAAACTCATCTTCGTTTATAGAGTTACTGGTAGAATATCGACCCACCCAACGTTGTTCAAGCATAAAACGATGGGATAAATCTACGATCCCTTCTTTATGCGAAAGTTGTACCATTTCATAAATTCTATGCTCGGTAAAATCCCTGCCTAACCCATTTAAAGGATATTCTCCATAGGGGAAAGTTTCTATCGAAGCATAACCAGCTCTGAACAACACCCTTGGATTTAAATGGTAGTTTAGGCCGATTCTTAAAAGACTTTGTTGCCATTCTAGAATTACATTATTTCTACGCCATTGGTACTCTGTATGTAGACCGAATTTGTTTGACAACTTAAATGTGCCGAAATAATTATACCAACCAACAGTATTACTATGGTTAAGTCTTGTATTTTGAGCTAACGCTAGCTGAGTTACCAACGAAAAAATAACAAAAAGTAAAATTCTATACTTCATATCGATATAGTAAAAAAGGGTTGAATTAAAAATCCAACCCTTTACAGTAATTTATTTTGCTGGTGGTGAAAATGGAAGCGCGGATTTATGCACAATAATTCTAAGTTTACCGTCCTTACCTTTCTTAAAAACCCAAGTTTTATCAACCATTACTTCTTTTCCATCTTTCCCTGTAACCCATACATTACCCATCGTAATGGCTATAGAACCGTAAATTTGTATACCTTCATTCGTAGTTCCAGCGTTATCGTACCGTGCATTAACCCAAGGTGTCAGTGCAAATCCTTTATCATTTGGAAAATCAGGGTCGCCACCTATGAAGTATGCCAAGGCTCCTTTTTTGTCGTTTCTAAAAGTTTGGTCGCCATATGCTAATGTCGGTTTGAAAAACACTTTACCATTATCATAATTGTAAGCAGAAGAAAGCACTTCACTTGCAAAGGTTTTGTAATCGCCACCATCTTCCTTCAATTTTCCGATTTTTACCAACGCGTCGCACCAAGCTTGTTGGGCTGCATTTACTTCATCATAAGTAATAATAGTCTGGGCACCTTCTTCTACATACACTAAGCCCAAATCATCAATTACTTTATTTACTTGGTCGTTTGTTTGTGACACAATTTTGTCCGTTTGTTCTTTTACTTGTTGCTGAGCTTGGTCGCAAGAAGCTATAATACTTACAGTCATAAACACGCCAAAAATCATTTTTATTCCTTTCATTATTTGTGTTTTTTTTTGCCTACTTCTTGAAACGGTGTTCGGCTTGTCCGTTTTGATTAATTCTTGTTTTATTTTAATTATTGCTTCTAATGTTAGATAATTAGTATAAGGATGGGAAACCAGACACCCTAAGGCGTCTGGTAACAAAACATAGTATGATTAAATAAAAATTAACTATATACATCTTATTTTAACGACCCTCACCTCCCAAGATATTCATCATCGGTGCTTTACCATCTGTCACTATTATCTTAGCGTTCGGTGACGATGAGAGCTTTTCAAAAGCTTCTATTTGTTTGAATTTTAGCACATTAGGAGAAAGGCTGGAGTTAATCATCTCATTAGCGTTTTTGATACCTAAGGCTTCAATTTCATTACTTTTTGCTTTTGCTTCTGATGCGAGAATGGTTGCATTCTTTTTTCCTTCTGCCTGAATTCGTGCTATTTCTTTAATACCTTCAGCATCGATAATCTGACGCTGTGCTTCTTGTCTCTGTCTGTCCAAAACGAACTGCATCCTTAATGCATCTTGTTCCGCTTCTAGCTTCGCTTCTATTGATTTGGATAATCCAGCAGGCAAAGAAATGCTTTTCAGAAGTATTGATTCGATCACAAATCCTTTTTCTTCGCAGACTTCAACAAGCCTGTTTTTTATCTCTTGCTCTATAATTGTACGTTTTGCACTGTGCATATCTTTTGCATCATATTTTGAGCATATATCAGAGGCCGCTGATCTAAAAACGGGTAATATCAGCATTTCTTCATACTCCATGCCCGTTTCTTTCAAAATTTGTGGTACTGAACTAGGTTTAATCCTGTATAATATGGAGCTTTCAGAGCGGATAGTTAAGCCTTCTTTGGACGGAAGATTTTCTGTTATGGCAAGATTCATCGTACGGATGGGAACTCTGATAAGTCTGGTCGTAAACGGATTGAACCCAACGAGACCGGGTTGTCTAACCTTATCTTGAATGCGACCGAATCTTCTTTTAACCCCAACTTGATCGGGTAAAACTGTTGCACAACTGGTTAGAAATATCATTACTAGGAACGCAGCTAAATTAATTTTGTTAGAGGACATAATTTTTATTTATTGTTTATGCCACAAATGTATAGGCGGTCCTATTAGAATGCTGTAAGAGCACAATTAGAATAACATTAAAATGTAGATTGCATGGGCATTTTTAATTCGACCGTTGTTCCGATTCCAAGTTGGGACTTAATT
>JANMMV010000717.1:0-5129 GCA_031373565.1 Saprospiraceae bacterium | reverse complement strand
GCGGATAAATTGCTGTTGTGAATTAAATCCTATCTCTATTCGATCTAGCATTTCATTAAATGTTAATGCTAACTGACCTAATTCGTCGTATTCATTTTTTACATTTAGTCTGAGATTAAGGCTTTGTGTGCCGATACGTTTTGCTTTTTTTATTTTGTCAAAAATGGGCTGTAATAGCTTTTTGATCCAAAAGGAATTGACAAAAATAAGAAAAACTACGGCGAATAAAATACCCATGGTGAGTGCATATTTTAAATTCTTCATTTTGCTCTGCCCATACCGGTCTTCAGCAGAAACTACTAAGACTTTATGCAAACTTCGATCTAATTTAATACCATAATCTCTGTTTCCAACATGAGTAAAAAAGATATTGAAAGTGTCCAAAACAGCTTTATTCACAAGACTCGAAATGTCGACAGCTTCGTTAGGAAATATAAAATGTGAAGTATCTGTAGTATAAAATATTTTTTCATTGGGTAAATTCTCTGCTCTTAAACCTTTGACTTCGCCTATTTTATATTCGTTGGCTTTTTCAATCAAAGAATCGGCTTCTGCAAGTCGGCTTTTCAATCGATCACGAAACTCAATTTCAGAAAACCGTACTGAGTACTTGTAAACAAAATAACCTTCTAATACAAATACGACTAAAGCAGAAAGTGATATAAATATGACGAGTCGCTGTCGAATAGTAAGTTGGAAATATTGCTTCATTTTGTTACGATTTAAGTATAAAGCCTAAGCCTACTTTAGTGTGAAGTAGTTTTTGTTCATAGGGTTTATCCATCTTATTTCGAAGATAGTTTATGTAAACGTCGACCACATTGGTACGCGGATCTACATGTATGCCCCACACTTCTTCTAGTATTTCAACTCTGGTCTTGATTTTACCTTGATGCAAAATCAGGTATTCGAGCAATCTAAATTCTGTAGCAGTAAGATTTATTAAGTCTTGACTCCTAAATGCTTCTTTTGTCTCGTGATTGACTGTCAAATCTGCTAATCTGCTGATATTCTGGGGATCAGTCTGTTGGGTTCGACGTAATACAGCGCGGATTCGAGCCAATAATTCCGCTATTCGAAATGGTTTTGATAAATAATCATCAGCACCCGCATCTAAACCTTGTATCACATCTTCAGTGCTATTTAATGCTGTAAGCATTATGATAGGAATAGTACTATTCTGATTACGGATGCTCCTACATAATTCACGCCCGTCCATTTCAGGTAGAATAAGATCTGTTATCACCAAATGTGGTCGGATATTCTCAAACAATGCTAAGCCTATCACCCCGTTTGCCGCGGTAAATGTCTCATAACCATCCTCGCGTAAGGCCCTACATATCAAATTAGCGATATCTGCATCGTCTTCTACTACTAGAATTTTATAATTGATCATTACTTAACTTTCCATCTGATTACTGTCGTAAACACTGCAATATTATTAAAGGTTGTCTACAGGTTTAGACAAAATATCTTAGTTTTCATTCTACTCTTTTACTTTTTAACTGCTCTAAAGTTACATATGCTAAAGCTTTTATGTTGGTTGCTTCTAAGATTACAAGTGGAGCAACTCCGGCTTCGAGCGCTTCTCTCCATCGCAAAACACACAAGCACCATATGTCGCCTGACTTCAATCCTGGAAAGCCACTTAACGGATATGGCGAAATGAGATCGTTGCCTTTTGATAGTGAATACTGAAGGAATTTGTCAGTCACCACTGCTGCCACCACATGTAAACCGCGATCGCTAGCATCTGTGGAACAGTATCCTGTTCTGAAAAAGCCTGTCATGGGATCGATGCTTGCCAATTCCATATTAGTTCCCAGCACATTTTTTTGAGTTGTTTCCATTTTTTTAGTTTTTGAATCTTTGTTTGCCACGGTTTGGCAGTTTTCTTTGATTGGACTTTGAATTTGTCCAAGCATTAGCATTGAAAAAAGTAATTGGCATAAAACTAAAAGACGATTTTTTTTCATTTTGCATTGCCATATCTAGTTTTTACAAATAGATGTCCTTTTTGTTTTGGTTTTCTCAAAAAGAAAATCGAACCTACTCATTTTCTGAATGTATAGGCCACCTTTTTTACGGATGTTTGATTTAACTTAGTTACTTTTGCAAACGCATTTAGCCCATCAAAAAAGTTAAAAATTTACAAATGAAGTTAATTTCAACAATCTTACTCGCTACATTTCTGTTTTCATTTCAAAGTTCTGCACAGCCTAGCCGCACTGAAACGATCATCATGGAACTTTCAAAAGAGAAGAATACGTATATGAATGCGAGCTCTGTCGATAAGCTTTTACCTTTGCTTGATGATAGAATGGTATTTATTCACTCTAACGGCATGACCGAAAGCAAGGATGAGATGGCCAAAAATTTGAAGGATGGAAAATGGAATATTGAAAAAGTATCTTTAAAAGGACAGCCATCTGTTCGAATTTTTAAGAACGATACGGCAATTCTTATCGGTAAAGGTACATTCTATGTCAATTCAGAAGGTAAGAAAATTGAAGTAGATTTATATTTTACCGAAGTATATACCCATTACAAGAAAGGATGGAAATTGATATCAAGACACGCCAATAAAATTCAATAAACTGTAAAATGAGATTCATATTACTTTTTACATCGTCAATAGGATTTTGTTTTTGTGCCAATGCACAATCAGCTCACAAGCAATCTCTTGGCGCGGATAGGTTATACAAAGCGCAACAGTTTGATCAGGCTGCGCAGGCTTATGACCAGGTGCATTCCAAAACTTCATCACCAAAGGCGCTCTATAACAAGGGCAACGCCCAAATGCAAACCAAGAAATGGGAAGAAGCTTCGAGCAGCTACGATGCTGCTATTGAGTCTATATCAAACGATAGGGAAAAAGCCATGGCTTATTACAACAGAGGTAATGCTGCTTTTGAACAAAAAAAATATGATCAGGCCGTCGATAACTACAAGCAATCCCTAAAATTATCTCCACAAGATGTGCAAGCGAAGGAAAATTTGGCAATAGCTAGACGGGCCTTACAGAAACAAGAGCAAGAAAACAAAAAGAATCAAAATAAAGAGCAGAAGGAACAGAAGGAGGAGCAAAAAGATGATCAAAAGGATCAAAAAAAGGATAATCAAAATCAACAAGATCCTAATCAAGAGCAAAAAGACAAGGAGCAAAATGATGCTCAAAAGGAACAACAGCAATCAAAAAACAACCCAAATAATAACCAACAGAAAACTAAATCAAAGCTAAGCCGCGAGCAAGCTGAGAGGCTGATGAAATCGATGGATGACAGAGAGCAAAAGGTGCAACAAAAAATGATGCGCACTGATCCAAATAAGCCGAAATCAAGTAAGGATTGGTAAACAAACAATGCCTTTTTGTGGTTAAATCAAATAATTTGTTTAGAATACATCATGGGAAATATGATCAGAATCTTATTGTTGTTTTTAGTTTTTAATAGTGCTTCTTTAATTGTTGCAGGTCAAAGCAAATTTATTGTCAAGGTATCGCATGACACCATCAGCATGGACGAAGCGTTGAAGGTCGAGTTTATCATCGAAAACCTAGAAGGAGAATTTATTACGCCTTCCTTTGACGGATTTACGGTCGCATCTGGGCCGATGACATCTTCTAGTTTTACCATGATCAATGGTGATGTAACGCAAAAGAAGTCGGTTTCTTATCTGCTTATTCCTCAAGATAGTGGTAGTCTCAGGGTATCTCCAGCCAAACTCGTTACTGGAGACAAAGAGTACTCGACCCAATCCATTGATATTTTTGTTTTAGACCGAAATAGTAAATATCGTAGATCGACAAAAGGTGATAAAATCATCGGTAAGTCAATATCAAGTCCATCCACCAAGAGAGTTTTAAAGCGTATTTAATTTTTATGATAAGAATTTTCAGCTACGTTTTCTGCTTGCTCCCGTTTTTATTAACTGGTCAAATGCCAACGATTACTGCCACATTGAGTAAATCGCTCATTGCAGTTAATGAGCCATTCAACCTAACGATCACTGTGCAAAATACGACAGAAGATGATGAGTTAATGAATCCAGATTTTGGGGTGCTTAGATTGGTCGGAGGGCCACAAGTGTCTACCGAATATTATAATATTAATGGTAAAGAAAGTGGAAAAGCTTCTTACACTTTTATGCTTGCTTCAAAAGCAGAAAAAACGTTTACTCTCGGCCCATTTACAGTAATACATCGTGGTAAAAAGTATAATTCCAATAAAGTTACTGTTACCGCCAAAGGAAATTATAAGCCACCCACAGGAGCAGTTCAGCAGTCACAGCAGACGCAGTCACCTCAAAGTACAACTAATGAAGGCGATTTTTTTGTCGCTTTATACGCTGATAAAAAAAACTATTATTTAGGGGAGCAAGTGATAGTATTTCTTAAGTTATTTCATAGAGTTGACTTAAATGTGCCCAGCATTGAGAACATTGAAACACCAGGATTTGCTAAAGTATTTCGAATTGAAGATTTCAACAAACAGCCAACCCTTGTAACTATAAAAGGTAAAAGATATGTTTCTCGTACCCTGGAATGTTTCGGGTTGTTTACCCACAATTCAGGCGAATTTACAATTCCTGCAATAGTAGCAAATTTTAGCAGTGTAGATCCATGGTCGTTTTATGGGAGCAAAACGATCCAGAAATCCACTAAATCACTCGTCTTTAATGTCAAACCACTTCCCCAACCGCAGCCTGCTAATTTTACTGGCGCGATTGGCAAATATGAAGCTAATTTTAACATCGAAAAAGATAAAATCGAAGTAGGTAAAAGTCTCCTTGTTACGATTAATTTGCAAGGCAATGGTGACGAAAGTATGGCGATAGGACAGCCATGGCCCAGTAAAGATTTATGGGAGAGTTTCGGACCTAATGAGGTTGCTAATCATATTTTTGAAGATCAAAATGTGAGGAAGCATAGCAAAGTCATACAATACCAGCTCATTCCTTCCAAAGATACTACTTTGCAAATAGCACCAACATTTATCTATTTTGATACCGAAACTGGTACGTACCAAGATGCCATAAAAACGACAAAGCAAGTTGCTTTTATTCCTAGTACAAATGCTAAGAGCAGTGCAATTGACAAATTACCTACTCATATAGATTCTGAGTCGAAG
>JANMMV010000672.1:0-7395 GCA_031373565.1 Saprospiraceae bacterium | reverse complement strand
TCCTACTTATTTTAAGACGATAAAAGCTGTCAAACGAAAACAAATTGAAGATTTGTAAATCTTGCAAATAAAACCAAAATTTTACAACCATAAGAAGTAATTAAGTACTAAATTTGTGATAATATAATATAGAAAATGAAACACACCTATAGTATTACCGGAATGACTTGCAATGGTTGTCGGGGACATGTTGAAAAAACACTTTCAAATGTAGCTGGTGTCATATCTGCCACCGTGGACTTACAAAAGGCAGAAGCCACCGTAGAAATGGAATCCCATATTCCAATCGAGACATTTGTAGAAGCTTTAAAAAATGATGACGGACGTTATGCTATTCATCCGATCGGCACTGAAATAATAGATGACAAAAAAGAAGTAGAACGAACGAGGAAAGGCAACGGTTCTTATTGTTGTCCTATGCACTGTGAAGGAGAGAAAACTTATGATAAAGCTGGTGATTGTCCGGTATGTGGAATGGACCTGGTAGAAGAACGATCAATATTTGCATCAAAAGTACAATACACTTGTCCGATGCATCCTGAAGTGATCAGAGATGAACCTGGTTCATGCCCCATTTGTAGTATGGATCTAGTGCCCATGGAACCTAGTGATACAGAAGATCAAAAGGCTTATAAGGGTTTGATAAAAAAAATGAAAATAGCTTTGTTATTTACGCTGCCTGTTTTTTTTATTGCCATGGTAGAAATGATGCATGACAATCCATTACTAAAATTAATGGATACACCGAACTGGAATTGGGTGCAATTACTACTTTCACTGCCAGTTGTCTTTTACGCAGGTTGGATATTCTTTGTGAGAGCTTGGAAATCCATCATCACGTGGAATCTGAATATGTTTACCCTCATCGGAATTGGTACCGGAGTAGCTTTTCTATTTAGTTTAGTTGGCATGTTTTTTCCTGACATATTTCCGAATGAATTTAAAACTGAACATGGAACAGTGCACCTATACTTTGAAGCTTCTACAGTTATCCTGACCTTAGTTTTATTAGGACAATTACTTGAAGCGAGAGCGCACAGTCAGACTAGTGGAGCTATAAAAGAGTTATTAAAACTAGCACCAACCGAGGCCACTTTGGTCTTTGATGGTAATGATAAAATTATTTCGATTCACGATATAAAAAAAGGTGACCTGCTGCGCGTAAAACCGGGAGATAAAATTCCTGTTGACGGTAAAATAACTGATGGGGAAAGCAGTATCGATGAATCGATGATTACTGGTGAACCTATACCGGTAGATAAAAAGAAAGATGATGCTGTGATTGCTGGAACCATCAACGGTAATAGATCATTTATCATGATCGCTGAAAAAATTGGTTCGGAAACCTTGCTTTCCCAAATAGTGCAAATGGTAAACGACGCATCTCGTTCTAGAGCGCCTATTCAAAAACTGGCTGATAGCATTGCCAAATATTTTGTACCCATCGTTGTAGTTACTTCTGTGGTCACATTTTTTATTTGGGCTAACTTTGGTCCGCAGCCAGCCATGGTGTACGGATTTATCAATGCCATCGCAGTATTGATCATTGCATGTCCCTGTGCATTGGGACTGGCAACCCCGATGTCTGTCATGGTTGGTGTGGGCAAAGGTGCTCAATCAGGTGTTTTGATAAAAAATGCGGAAGCATTAGAAAATATGAATAAAGTAAATGTGCTTATCACAGATAAAACAGGTACAATTACCGAAGGAAAACCGTCTTTAGAAAAAATTTATGCGGTCAATAATGATGTTGATCATTTGTTACAAAACATAACTTCATTAAACCAATACAGCGAACACCCACTGGCACTGGCAGTAGTTAATTATGCCAAAACAAAATCGATAGCATCAATAGAAGTCAAAGATTTTGAAGCCATTACCGGAAAAGGAGTGACTGGAACTGTAAACGATAAAATAGTAGCTTTAGGAAATATGAAACTTATGGAACAGGTGAAAGCTTTGGTTTCGGATGAGCTAGAAACTAAAATAATTATAGAGCAAAAATTAGGTAAAACTGTTTCTTATATCGCAGTAGATGGCGTCGCTGTAGGCTATGTCTCAATTTCCGATGCTATCAAAACTTCCAGCAAGGAAGCCATAAAAGAACTAATGCAACAGGGAGTTGAGGTAATCATGATGACAGGTGACAATGAAAATACAGCCAAGGCAGTAGCTGATGAACTACACCTATCATCTTTTAAAGCAGGTTGTTTACCCGAAGACAAACTCAAAGAAATCAAACGATTACAATCCGAAGGTAAAATTGTAGCTATGGCGGGCGATGGTATCAACGATGCTCCGGCATTGGCACAGGCGGATATAGGTATAGCCATGGGAACAGGTACCGATGTAGCTATTGAAAGTGCAAAAATAACATTAGTAAAAGGTGATTTACAAGGTATCGTTAAAGCCAAAAAAATAAGTCATGCCGTAATGAAAAATATACGCCAAAATTTATTTTTTGCTTTCTTCTATAATGTCTTGGGCGTTCCTATAGCAGCAGGAGTATTATATCCTTTTTTTGGAATTTTACTCTCGCCCATGATTGCAGCGTTAGCAATGAGTTTTAGCTCGGTATCAGTCATTGCCAATGCACTAAGACTGAGAAGTATAAATTTGTAATGATGACAAATACTAAATATATTGCAGCGTTAGGCTGCGCATTTTTGAACGCTTATGACAATATGGCCGTTAAACCAACTATGACTAAAAAAAATTCAAAGCGCTATTGGAAGTTCATATACATCCTATACCAGATCAAGTAATGCTTGAGTTTGGTTTTGGAACCAATAAAAATAATATGATCAATAAACAATCATCAATGAGATTTTCAAATAAAATATGTGTTCTTTGTTTGTCCTTATTTGCTCAAATAATTTTAGCCCAAAAAACTGTCCATTACGATTTATACGTCAGAGAAACAGAAGTAAATTTTACTGGTAAAGCACGCAGAGCGATTGTCGTCAATCAACAAATACCAATGCCGACGCTGACATTTGTACAAGGAGATACCGCCGAAATATATGTGCATAATGAACTCAACGAAGAGACATCGCTACATTGGCATGGCTTATTTCTACCGAATAAGGAAGATGGTGTACCCAATCTTACGCAGATGCCTATAAAGCCGCACACTACCCATATATATAAGTTTCCAATTATTCAGAATGGGACGCATTGGTATCATAGCCATACCGGATTGCAGGAGCAAATAGGGATGTATGGCAATTTTGTTATGCTAAAACGAAAAGATGATCCAACTTATCGAAAAGGTATAGACGACTTGCCGTCGATACCCATCGTCTTGAGTGAATGGACAGACTACAATCCAAAGAATGTCCACAGGATGCTGCACAACGCCACCGATTGGTTTGCCATCAAAAAGAATGCAGTACAAAGTTATAGCGAAGCTATTAAGGCTGGGCATTTCAAAACCAAACTTCAAAACGAGTGGAAGCGTATGTTAGCCATGGATGTGAGCGATGTATATTATGACAGAATATTGATGAATGGCAAACCAAATACAGACTTAAAAACCATTGATAATAAAAAAATAAAAGGTGGCGATAAGGTCAGATTGCGTATTTCCAACGGCGGCGCATCTTCTTACTTTTGGCTTACTTATGCTGGTGGAAAAATGACCGTCGTGGCCAGTGATGGCAATGATGTAGAACCTGTTGAAGTAGATAGGCTCCTCATCGCAGTATCCGAAACCTATGATATCGTCGTCTCCATACCCGCTGATAGTACCGCTTATGAATTTTTGGCTACTACTGAAGATCGGACCAACTCAGCGTCATACTATATAGGCAGTGGTATCAAACAACTCAAATCTCCACAGCCAAGATTGAAGTATTTTGAAGGTATGAAGATGATGAACGAAATGATGAAAATGAACGGCGACCTTGATGATATGGGCATGAGCATGTCTCTCAATCAAATGGATATGAATGTCGTCATGTACCCAGAAATAACAGGCGATGCAAAACAAAAGCAAGATGAAAATAATCCCAATAGATACAACGCTAATGCCCTGAGTGAAATTGTTACACTTAATTATGCTATGCTCAAATCCCCAACAAAAACAGATCTTCCTATCGAAGCGAGCACTAAAGAATTGAAGTTTGAATTGACCGGTAATATGAACCGATACGTATGGAGCATGGACAATAAAGTTGTTTCAGAAGCGGACAAAATACTAATAAAAAAAGGTGAAAATGTGCGGATCATCATCTATAATGGTTCTATGATGCGGCATCCTATGCACCTACATGGACACGACTTTCGACTGTTAAATGGCCAAGGAGATTTTGCACCTTTGAAAAACATCGTAGACATAATGCCGATGGAAACCGATACGTTGGAATTTAACGCTAATGTTGAAGGAGATTGGTTTTTTCATTGTCATATTTTGTATCACATGATGAGCGGTATGGGCAGGGTTTTTTCATATGAAAATCAAGAAGTAAATCCACTCATTCCTAATCCTATTTTGGCACGAAGAAAATTAAATGCTGATGATAGAAAATTTCATATTATGACCGAAAACGATTTTGCTACCAACGGAAATGATGGCATGTTTATGTTACAAAATACGCGATGGAGTGTAAATACAGAATGGCGATTGGGTCATCATGACAGGCACGGCTATGAGACCGAGACACATGTAGGTAGATACATCGGCAAGATGCAGTGGTTGATGCCTTTTATCGGCTTTGACTGGCGTTATAGAAAATTGGCAGATGGTGAAAACGAAAATAATCTCTTTGATCAAACCAGTACCAAAGATAATAGAAGACAAGTCAGTTTAGGTGTTCAGTACACTCTGCCGATGATGGTACAGTTGCAGTCAGAAGTATATCATGACGGTAATGTGCGGGTGCAACTCATGCGCGAAGACATTCCTATCGCTAAAAGACTTAGAATGGCATTTATGGTCAATACGGACAAAGAATATATGGCTGGCTTTAAATACATCTTAGGCAAGAATTTGGGTATTACAGCGCATTATGATAGTGATATGGGCGCAGGTGTAGGTATTACATTTAATTATTAGAAAATTTGGTGATCTACATGATTTTCATCTAAAAATATTTCAACAAAAAATAAAATTAATTCTGATGAATATATTATCAATTCTAAGTAAAATAGGGATGGTTTCGGTCATGATGATCTATGTATCTTGTAGCCCAAAATTAAATCCTACTTTAGTTGAAAATGTAACGATTTATGGAAATTGCAGTATGTGCAAATCCAAGATAGAAGCCGCAGGTGGACTGTCAAAATTTGCCAAAGTATCGTGGAATGAAAAAACAAAAATAGCTACATTGACCTATGATAAATCAAAAACAAATCGAGATCAAATTCTCAAAAAAATAGCCTTAGCTGGATATGACAGCGACGCATACCTTGCGCCTGATGATACATATGCAAACTTGGCACCCTGTTGTCAATACCAACGTGTAAATAAAGTGGCTATTAAGGAAAAATCAACGGATGGCCTGATCGTAGATATCAATTATGAACTAGACTCTAACTCAGAAATATCAGATAAACAGGATAGTATTAAGTCAGAGACGTTGGTCGTTAATCAAAATCAGACTGCTAGCCCCAAAGTGGATATTATCGAACCAGGTATCGCCCTACCTGATCCTATTGCAGAACCTATAACAGAAGCACCAAAAACTAATTCTGGAACAAGCATAGGCAAAAATATTACTAAATCCACAACGCCAAATAGATCTACTAGTACGGCTCCCGATAAAGCAAAAAATCCATCACCAAAATCGTCGACATCTAAATCAAAAACGACTACGCCTGCTGTCAAAAGCATAAGTCAATTGAAGCCTGTTTTTGATAATTATTTTGCACTTAAAGATGCACTTGTCAAAACGGACGCCACTTCAGCGTCGGCAAAGGCAAGAACGCTTCTCGCTGCGATCAAAGCAATAAAAATGAGTGACTTGAATACCGAAGAACATACCGTTTGGATGAATGTGAATAAAAAATTGCTAGCAGAGACCGAGTTAATTATTGGATACAAAGATGTAAAAAAACAAAGAGTAAGTTTTATTACGCTTTCAAAACATATGTATAATCTATTGAAATCATCTAATTACGAGAGTGATGTTTATTATCAATTTTGCCCTATGGCAAATGATGGGAAAGGAGCAAATTGGTTGAGTAAAGAAAAGGCTGTAAAAAATCCATATTATGGTAATGAAATGCTAACGTGTGGCAAAGTTGTAGAAGTGATTAAGTAGGTGACTAATTTTTTTATGATTAATGGCCGCACTAGAAGTTTTGGATTAACGCTAAAATTAACTTTTGTGCCCATTTAGCAAATTATCTGATTTTGTAAGTGGATTTACAATCAATGTCTATGCCTTTCTGATGAAACATTGAAAAAACTATGGACATCTTTAAAATGTAAATATTAGGTTTAAACGCTTACTTCCCTAAATTATAAACCTTCGAACTTACGATCTTCAACCCCCTTTCATTGCCACTTCTAAGCGTGATCTTTTCGATCTTCTGCTTTGGAAAAAATATATCAGTCATGGTTGTCAGACCATTGTCTGCGATGAGCTCGATACTAGCGTGATCTGCAATGCATTGAAACTGAAGTGTATCACCCATGGTCAGACATGGTGCTGTATGTCGCGTCGCAAATCCTTCATGAAAGGTTGACTCGCCAGCCTTCGATCTATCGATGTACCATTGCTGATTAACAGCATCGTAGCCTGTTAGCAGTGAATCGCCAGCGGGGCTTGTCATGATGATTTCTAGATTGTCAGTTCGTAAGAAAATCAGATTGACTTCGTATAGACCATTTTTATTGACCGGGATTTCTACTGGCACGTTTGAAAGTTCATCTATTGCGATGGTTACGGCTTCTTTTCGAAAGGCTTGCAACTCACGAGCTAGCGTACTTTGAAGTATTAGCGTACCGTTAGATTGCTTTACAAGACGGACTTCTCTCGGAAGCGTCATCGCACTTCTCCAGCGTTCAGTAGGTACTTTCTGCGCATAAAGCCAATTGCTCATCCAGCCCATCATCAACCTTCTACCATCCGTTGCAGGAACATCCGACCACGATACCATTGCATAATTATCAGTCCCATGATCTAACCAAAATTGTCCATTTCCCGAGTTGATGTTTGTAAATTTGCGTCCGTCAAAATCTCCCACAAAATAGCTTGTACCCGTTCCTACATTGGGGGCACCCGACTGCATACTTACGACCAAAACCCATTTTGTTTCTTTCGTACCTTCGACCTTGATAGGAAAAAGATCTGGGCATTCCCAGAGTCGCTTATCATCTTTGATACCATAGTCTGACGCAAAAGTCCATGCTTTTAGATCGGGAGAAGTGTAAAACTTGACCTTGTCTTT
>JANMMV010000655.1:0-8620 GCA_031373565.1 Saprospiraceae bacterium | reverse complement strand
ATAAATACAATCAACATCCTTGATAGTAGCAAGTCGGTGTGCAATGATTATTGATGTTCGATCAGCCATCAAGATATCCAAAGCACCTTGAACCAACTTCTCGGATTCGGCATCTAACGAAGACGTCGCCTCGTCCAATATCAAGATTTTAGGATCTTTTAGAATGGCTCTAGCGATTGCTATACGTTGGCGTTGACCTCCTGATAGTTTGATACCCCGATCCCCTACAATTGTTTCCATTTTTTCTGGAAAACCATCAATAAACTCCCAACTATTCGAAAGTTTAGACGCATTAATGATCTCGTCTTCAGTAGCTGTAGGCTTGCCATAGGCTATATTTTCTCTAATGGTGCCGCCGAATAAGATAATCTCTTGAGGCACAATACCTATATTTTGTCTCAACGTAGTAATATTGATATCTTCGATCGGCTGTCCATCAATGGTCACTTTACCATTATCTGGTCGATAAAAATTCATAAGCAACTGAATCAAAGTAGACTTCCCACTTCCACTTTGTCCTACTAAAGCCACCTTTTGCCCAGCTTTAATATCAATGTCAACACCTTTTAAGACTTGGATGTCTTTGCGACTCGGATAAGCAAATTGGATATTCTTGTACGAGATATCTCCCTTTGGTGTCCATTTTTGCGAATTGAAATGATCCTGAATATCAACTTCTGACGGCAAATTCAATATATCAACAATGCGTTCTGTCGCACCAAGTGCACTCAATATCTCGGTATACAAATTACCAAAACTTGCTATAGCACCACCAATAACTCCTGTATAAATGATGAACGAAAATAGATCACCAGCTTGCATTTTGCCTTGCTCGAGTAAGAGCGCTCCTTGCCAAAGGATAAAGAAGATTCCTCCGAACAATATTGTAATAATAAAGGCGAAGAAAATACCTTTGATCTTTCCGAATTTAAGTGAAATTTTGACAATCTTATCTATTGCAGTGCCGTAGCGCTTTGATTCAAACCATTCATTTGCAAATGACTTAACGATAGTGAATGATTGAAAAGTCTCTTCGACAATCGTATTTGTATTAGCGAGCTCATCTTGCCGTTCTTTAGATAACTTTCGGATATATCTTCCGAAAACCATCGCCAAAATGACGATCACTGGGAAGGTCATCAGCATGATAAATGAAAGTTGCGGCGTCCACCAGATGATAACAATGACACCACAAACCAAGATCACTATTTGTCTAATAAGTTCTGCCAATGTTATAGAAAAAACAGATTGCAATTTCTCCACATCAGCTGTAATGCGACTTGACAACTCTCCGACACGTCGCTCCTCAAAAAAGTACATTTGTTGCGTAATGATCTTATTGTATAGGTCTTTACGTAAATCTCCCATACTGCGTTCCGATACTTCAGTGAAGAGAAGTGTCCGGAAATAACTCATTAGACCCTGAGCTACCAAAATTATCAAGAACACCCAACCATAATCTTTTACTTTTAAGCCAAGATTGAATTTTGGAGAACCCACCGCTGTATTGGCCATCTCTCCTGGTAAGCCTGTCAAAGCCATAAATACTAAACTGCCTACCACTAATAGCAACATGGCACCTATGAATGACCATTTATAAGGTAGGATGTATGAGAATATTTGTTTAGCACTCTGAATTTGGGATGAGGTAATTTTCTTGGATTGGACCTCCGGTAGTTTTAAAGGCTGATTGTCGTTTGTAGTGCGTGTAGACATGAATTATGGGTGGATGTGTGCTGCAAAACTACGATTTTGAAGCATGGTTTTAATAATTAATATTCGGAAAGCGACAGATAATATATGAATGACCTAGAATCAAAGATAAAAGTACATCCAGCACGGATTGAGCAAGTTTTTAAAAAGTTAATACAAAACAATCTTACCTTTGTTGCAAATTCACGTGTTTGATTACTAAACTTCGGCAAATACCTGCTTACGTCTACATTATGTGGGTAATGATTTCATGGTTATTTGTCGGAAGATTAGTCAAAAAAGGACTATTTGGCGATGGGCTTCTCTACGCATCGATGTCTCGTAATATGGCTGAAGGTAGGGGCTCGTGGTGGCAGCCCTATTTTTCTTCTTCATATTGGATAGAAGGGATGCCCACTTACTATTATGAAAATCCGCCCTTGATGTTGTGGCTTGAGTCCCTGCTCTTTCGAGTATCTGGAGATCATTGGTGGGTTGAGAAACTGTTCTGCGTTTTTGTTTTTGTCGCAAATGTACTGGCCATTAGATATTTGTGGATGGCGATTAGTAAGTATTTTGGTATAGTTCGACAACATTGGCCACTCGCTGTGGTATTTTGGATGTTGATTCCTGTCAGTTTATGGGGCAATGTCAACAATATGATGGACAACTTGATGTTGACTTTTTGCCTGCTATCAACTGCATTTATTCTTATCGCATGCTACGACAATAATGCATTGCATCGAAATTTATATGTCATAGGTGCGGCTATTAGTATTTATCTTGGTGTACTCGCCAAAGGTCCTGTTGCATTGTATCCTCTAGCATTCCCTGGTATACTATGGTTTTGTCGATTATCGCTTTCTTTAAGTAGGGCTACTTTCACAACTATTGGAGCAACTACCATTTTTGTCAGCATATTCGCTCTCATGTTATATCTGATACCAGCATCGGCCGAATATTTTAAAATTTATTGGGAGCAACGCTTGAAGGCAGTCATCGTCGGGAGTAGAGCTGACGATTTGGTGAGTGGATGGGCAAGATTTTATATCATTTATCAGATATTTCTTGAATCAAGCGTATTATTAGGCTTACTCATCATTATTTGGTTTACAAATAAATGGCAAAAAATCACTTCTAAAAGTACACCTAAGCTAAGTTGGACTTTTGTTTTACTTGGTCTTGCTGCAAGCTTGCCTATTTTAGCCAGCACTAAACAAAGTGGCATCTATCTCATACCTGGATTGCCTATGTTTTCTATAGGTTTTGGCATTTGGATAAGTGAATGGTTTGGACCGTTTTTGGAGAAAAAACTATCTACATTAATGACGATTTCGTTTATTAGTCTTAGTGTGGTTGGAATCGTCGTAGCAAGTTTAAATTTTGGTACATACAGGAGGGAAGCTGGTTTCATCAAGGATATTGAAGATCTCAGAAATCATGTGTCTGTAGGAAGCAGAATCGGAGTATGCGACAAAAGCATGCATGATTTTATGGTGCAGACCTACATGCAACGCATGGGAAAATACGAATTAACAACGATCGGTAGTAACCCACCTTTTATCATGATTGATAAGAAATGTACATCAACCGAAATTGATCAAATTGCCTCTTACGTAAAATTGAATGATCCACCCCACGAATCTTGGCAACTTTATAAGGAGAAGTAAGCTCTCCTAATCAATAATAAAAGTTGATTCGCTTAATAAATTGCCAACTTCATCGTGAATAAATTGGGTATAGTTACCAGAAGATAGTGGAATTGATGTTCCAAATGAAGGACTAAATTTCGCAAATACGGGCACCTTATTTTTGTTCGAAATAGCTAGCTCATCTGTAAGATAGATGGATATATATTGGTTATGATACGCAGCAGTTCGGATATTATACATTTCATCATAACCAAAATGTTTATAATTATTAGCAATGCAATCATCAAAATTTGGTATCAACTTCAACATATAATGGGCATTGATACCAACCGCAACAGGCTTTTTACTAACTACTTCAAACCAATCAGTGCCTTTTAATTTATCCGATTCAGGTATCATGAGATTGCTGATAGAAGTGAGTTTTTCGCCGTATTTTTCATACAAGATAGATCCGAAGGTAGCTTTATCTTTAAACTTTTGAATGGAACCATTATCATGAAAAGCGAGGACAATAACCTTCTTACCAGGAAACTTAGTCAGATACTCAATCACATGATTTGACATGTGAGCATTGAATCCAGATTTCCTTTTATCAGGACTATCTAAATTCAAAAACTCTGGGTTCGGTGAAACTGTCTCCTTGATTTCAATACCCAATCGTTGCGCTCTTCTAATCAAATTTGCTTGCTCAACTTCATAAGGAGGCTGATATAAATAAGTAGGATTATGCAATGTGTTTGACTTTAATCCTTCGATAAAAACCGTTTCAAAGCCTTGCTTTACTAGCTCAGGCAACATTAATTCTACAATTTTCCGTCCTTCTGGCTTGGGATAATATTGGGTAAACAATAAAATTTGCTTGCCGTCTAGTGCTTCTTTCAAGCCTATCTTAGCACCTAGCTCATATTTTGTTGTGAGATTAATATTTCGATTTTTGCCAGCATAAATTCTTTTAAAGTTGTTAAGATATTGTACATTTTTTTCCATCTTTCTTTTCGGATCTATGTAGTTTTCATAAAGATAAATTGCTTTAAAAAAATTGCCATCTACTTTATAAAAATCGTTGTAATAAGTACCGCAGTTTTCTTCCAGTTTTGGCCTCAGCTTCTTGATATAATCGATCTTGTCACATGCTCTGGTTTCATTGACTTTCATCATTAAACTTGAGATTTTATCACAACTACCAAAGACTTCAGTTACTAAGAGATATGAAAAGCCAACTCTTGTGCCACTTTTTAGTTTACAATATTTATCAAAATGCTCCTCAGATAGCACTTGATCGAGCAATGAATAGTCCAAAGGCACAATTTGATAACTATACATCCATGTTTCATCTTGAGAGACGACATAAACCCTATCTTTTTGAAATGGGATTCCTTGCCAGTGATCACTTTTTCGATTCTTGTGGTTAGGTAACACAATATCGCCAGCTTCATAACAAGCTAACGAAATATCTGCATTAGGGAAGAATATATATTTACTTTTCTCGGTATTTTTGATCGTATACGCATCGTCAAAATAGATAGGTGGCTTACTCATCACATCATGTCTCATCTTTTTGTTGCTAGAACAAGAGAAGAAGACATGACAAGCTATAAAGACAAAAAGTAATTTATGCCAAACCATGAATATAATATCTAATCTTTGATTGCCTTGATACCCGGTAACTCCTTGCCTTCTAAAAATTCCAACATCGCCCCACCACCTGTAGAAATGAATGAAACTCTGGCAGCCAAACCTGACTGGTTGATAGCCGCAACACTGTCTCCACCACCTATGAGTGAGAAAGCACCATTATCTGTTGCTTCGGCAACGGCTTTAGCTACTGTAAAAGTACCAGCTGAAAACGCTTCAAACTCAAATACACCCATAGGACCATTCCATAGAATCGTTTTTGAATTCCTAATAACTTCACTGTATGTTTTGATAGCTTCAGGCCCTATATCAAGACCTAGATGATCGGCAGATATGGAGTCACTTTGTGATACATGATGATTCGCATCAGCACCAAATTTGTCTGCTGCTATACTGTCCTGCGGTAGATAAATGATCGTATTATTAGCTTTTGCTTTGTCAAGAATGGTAAGCGCAAGGTCTTTATAATTTGGTTCACAGAGTGACTTTCCTATTTCACCACCTAAGGCGGAGATAAAAGTATAGGCCATACCACCACCGATGAGAATATTATCCATACTATCAATCAATCTCTCGAGAAGCTGAATTTTATCAGAAACTTTAGCACCTCCTACTATAGCAGTAACTGGTTTTTCAGCGCCGTGAAGCAATCTTGTCGCATTATCGACTTCTGCTGCCATTAACATGCCAAAACCTTTGTGATCTGTATCGAAATATCGAGCCATTGTCGCTGTCGATGCATGTTCTCTATGCGCCGTTCCGAAAGCGTCATTGATGTAAATATCGCCATGATGAGATAATTTCTCTGCAAAAGCTACATCGCCAGCTTCCTCCTCTTTGTAAAAACGGAGGTTCTCAAGCAACAAGATCTCGCCATTTTTTAAATTTTGCGATTGCTGAAAAGAAGATGTAGAAACACAATCATCTGCAAAATGAATATTGACGCCAATAAGATGTGTTTGTAAGGTAGAAACGATGTGTCGCAGCGAATATTTGTCTTCAGAACCGCCTTTAGGTCTTCCAAGGTGACTCATCAAAACAAGTGACCCACCGTCTTTTAGGATTTTCTTGATGGTAGGAACAGCGCCTTCGATTCTTGTGTCATCAGACACTTGATATTGATCATTGAGTGGCACATTAAAATCTACACGCATGATGACTCGGTGGCCAGCAAAATTATAATTATTGAAGTTTATCATTTTTGTGTTTTACTATTTTTGTAATCCATTTAATATAGGTTTTGCCCATTCATTAATATTCTCGTACACCTTTTTCAGTTTTCCATTATTGGCCCTAAACAGAAGTTTTGCTTCTGCTTCATCTTCAGTATTATCATAAACATAAAGTCTATCTACAATGCTCGCAGCAGAGTTGCAATAAGAAATTGATTTAAAATATCTACTGATAATTTTACTAATAGGTACATCGTGTCCACCTTTCATAACCCTAGCGGTAATTCTTCTTGTGTTAATCTCTGGGCCTTCAGTTGCCACAAAGAATAATCTGATAAAATACTTCTTTTCAATAGCTTTAAAAATAAATTCTAATTTTTCCTGTGATGAAAAAACAGTTTCAAAAATAATATTTTTGTTTTCAGATAAAAGCTGATATCTAAGTTCAGTACAATACTCAGCTGACCTTTTTATGGCATCTGTCGAGTTCCAATCACCAAATTTTTTCATTGCAATTTCATCTGGGTTAATATATATGCAATCTTCAACCCACTCATGCCTCAGAATTTTTGAAGTAATTGTTGTTTTACCTGAACCATTTGGGCCTGCTATTATAATAAGGGTTGGCTTCATTTTTTAGCAAGTATTGCGCTAATTTTACGCTCATTTCTCGATTTTACATCGTCAAGCGCCTCTTTCATCATTCGATCATAGGTTTCTTTTATTAATATTTTTGAATCTATGACATCTTGTAATGCATCCGCCATGATCAAGTGCAACTGCTCATCAGATGGTTCATCTTCTGAGACCAGTGAAAATTTTATTTTTGAGTTATTCATAATGCAAAATTAACTTAAATAAAGCAATTTATAAGGTATTATGGTTTTCAATTTAAAACTAAAAAAGGGTAATAAACTTGCGCCAATTACCCTTTTTACATCTTTCATTCAACTATTCTTACTTGATTAAGCCTGCGAAATGCTTCAATGTACGTACAAGTTGAGATACATAGGACATCTCATTGTCATACCAGCTTACCGTTTTTACCAATTGCACATCGCCATTTGTGATAACTTTGGTCTGAGTGGCATCAAACAAACTTCCAAAGTGGATTCCGATGATATCACTACTTACTATTTCATCTTCCGTATAACCAAAACTCTCATTGGAAGCCGCTTTCATGGCAGCATTGATCTCGTCTACTGTTACTTTCTTATTAAGAACAGTTACTAATTCTGTCAATGATCCTGTCAATGTAGGTACTCGCTGTGCGCCACCATCTAATTTACCAACAAGGCTCGGTAGCACTAAACCTATTGCTTTAGCTGCACCAGTACTGTTAGGAACTATATTTTGAGCGGCTGCACGCGCACGACGAAGATCCCCCTTAGGGTGTGGCGAATCTTGTGTGTTTTGATCGTTTGTATATGCGTGGATAGTCGACATCAAACCCGAAGCGATACCGTATTTGGTCTCAAGTACTTGAGCCATCGGTGCGAGACAGTTTGTTGTACAAGAGGCACAGCTTATAACTGATTCAGAGCCGTCTAGGATTTCATGATTTACGTTGAAAACAATTGTTTTCAGGGTGCCAGTAGCCGGTGCGGAGATAACAACTTTTTTAGCACCTGCGGTGATGTGCGCAGCTGCTTTTTCTGCATCTGCAAAAAATCCTGTACACTCAAGGACTACATCTACATCGTGCGCTCCCCATGGAATTTGGGCAGGGTCTCTTTGTGCATAAATTTTAACTTTTTCACCATTCACAATAATACTATCGTCACCTGCAGAAACTTCTTCATTAAATCTACCTTGAGCAGTGTCATACTTCAATAAATGTGCTAGCGTAGCGGGGCTTGTCAAATCGTTGATAGCTACGACATCGATGCCATCCATGTTGTAAATTTGTCGGTATACAAGTTTTCCGATACGACCAAAACCATTGATGGCAACTCTTATTTTCTTACTCATAAATTCAAAGTGTTTAATTTTTTAAAATATTAAAAGGGCTACTGAGAAGATCTCAAATTATAATTTGCAAATATACGTCTTATAATGACTGAAATTCCAAATACAAACAAAATCTATGATAAGATCAAAACAATATTTCGATACAAAGATAATACAATTTCATATTTAACCTACATTGATCAAATAATTAACTGTACATAAAGACTCAATCTCTACAATTTGTCAAAGTTAAATCGAGAAAGTATCTGATTCAAATTAGTCTACGACAACAATAGGAAGCGTTTTGATAGATTTATTACTTTTGATCGAAACGTAATAGTTGCCAGAAACTACATCCTTGGTCGACCATTGAACTTGATGGCTACCTGAACTAAAAAACTCATGATCCCTCAGTTCTCTAACGATATGACCTAATTGGTTGGTGATGGTAATATTAATAGGCCCTCCATTTTCAAGACTGAAGTAAATACTTACTAAGTCTTTATCTGTAGCAGGATT
>JANMMV010000654.1:0-6103 GCA_031373565.1 Saprospiraceae bacterium | reverse complement strand
AAACAAATTTTCTGTGGTAAATCACCCTTCTTTTTTTGTTTCAACTTTGTATAATCAGTTGTTTAATTGGCTTAAATATTTTTCAGCGTTGTTAATATGCTGTTGTTGTTTTTATTCCGGCATTTTATCAAAACTCCTGATCAGCATTCCCAATCTCGGATTTTGCAAAAAGAATTTCCTGTGCGTGTGCATAAATCGCCAAAATAAGCCGTCCCAAATTGCTTGCCAATCTCCTTTTTTGTAATCGCTCATTTTCATCAGATAATTACTTCCACTAATGTAAGGTTTGGTAGACATTAATCCACCATCGGCAAACTGACTCATGCCATATACATTGGGTACCATCACCCAGTCGTAGGAGTCAACAAATAGCTCCATATACCATCGATACACTTCGTCAGGGTCAAAATCACAAAGCAACATAAAATTACCTACCACCATCAATCTCTCTATATGATGACAATACCCCGTATCCAAAACTTTACGGATCACGATATCCAATGGCTCTATTCCTGTTGTTCCATTCCAAAAAGATGAAGGGATTTTGCGTGAGAATCCCCAGTAATTCCGGGTTCGCTCTTCCGTTCCTTTGACTTGATATACGCCCCTGATAAATTCACGCCATCCTATGATCTGCCTTACAAATCCTTCTACCGAATTAATACCGATATCATGCTTGCTAGCATATACCAACGTTTGATCAATGACGTACTTTGGTGTCAATAATCCTACATTGAGCATAGGTGTGATCAAGCTATGGTGGAGTATGACTTCTTTAGCTACAATAGCGTCTTCATATGCACCAAATTCATTAAACCTGGATTCCAAAAAATCTTGAAACCATGCTTTGCTTTCTTCAAAAGTGGATGGATAAATAAAATCTTCATTTAATACCCCATAATGATGCCCGAAGTTTTTAGTAGTATAGTCAAACGCTTCTTTATAATACTTATTTACGCTCAAGGGAGCTATAATTGGCGGCACTTTACCCTTAGGATATTTGAGCCGATTTTCTTCGTCATACGTCCATTTATCACCAACGGGTTTGCCCTGCTCGTCCATAAGGATATCGAGATGTTTTCGTTGTTGCTTATAGAAATCAGTTTGGAAGAATTTTTTCTTACCTGCGAAATAGGTAGTCAACTGTTCGGGTGTGTTTAAGAACAATGGAGAGTTATATGAGAACGGTACTATATTATGGTCATCACAAGCTTTCTGGATTCGCATTTCAAGCCAATTATCTGTCACATCTATGTAGTGTAACTGGTCAATACCCAACGTATTGAGATGTGCTATGAGAATGCGGATATCCGAAAGTTCGTTTTGCGCGTCAATGTAAACTACTTTGATATTTTTGGCAGCAAGATAATCTGCATAAAATTTCATACTCGCACGATGCAAAGCTATTTTTTGTCTGTGAAAGCGATAATGTCGAAAAAACAGATATTCTTCAACTATATAGACGGTATCTACATGATCCAAGAGCTCATTTTGCTCAAAAAGCTGATGAGGAAAGATGATACCTACTTTGTTCATATTTTAGATTTTTGCATTCTGCATTTGTCACTGCAATATTTGACTTCAGACCATACTTTTTCCCACTTTTTTCGCCATGTAAATGGGCGTTCGCATACGATGCAGATCTTAGTTGGAAGGTCTTGTTTTTTTGTATTCTTCAAATTTACCATAGTTTGAGACGGTTGGAGAACACCCAAGGTGGCGGTATGTTTCTTGAATAATGAAAACTTATCTTTTTTTGTGCGTAGTATGTCGGCCAGCAGCGTTGGTGTGTTTTTTGAGAATGCGCAACCCTTCTTTCTTGACATCGACTGTTTTTCTAAAGCTCCAAACGATATCAGCTGCATGCTTTCTTGTCGCTTCAATATCGACAATCGGAGCAGGATAATCGCTACCTATGATTGTGCTGTAAAGTTGCTGTTCCATTTGACTAAGTTTCCAAGGTTCGTGAATGAAAGCTATTGGTATATTGATTAATTCAGGTACCCATTTACGGATAAAAACACCATTTTCATCATGGTCAATAGAGTTTTTGATTGGATTGTAAATGCGGATGGTATTGATACCTGTCACACCTGATTGCATTTGTATCTGTGGATAATGGATCCCTGGCTCGTAGTCAAGGAATTGTCTCGCTAAAAAATGCAAATGACGCCAGTCCTGCCAAAGGTTGAACACAAAAAATGACACCAACATCGCCCGCATGCGAAAATTGATGTAGCCTGTCACTACCAAACATCGGATGCATGCATCTACAATAGGTACGCCAGTTTTGCCTTGTTGCCATGCAAAAATATAGGATTCGTTTATGGGTTTAATGACGGTATCATAGGCACGGTTTACGTTCTCAAATTCCATACGGCACTCGTCTTCAAACTTCTGAATGAAGTGGCAATGCCAGTGTAATCGAGAAACGAAATTTGACAATGCACGCTTGTTTGATGAAGTTGGATATTGTCCCATCGTTTGTTGATAGACGCTTCTCATACTTATGTTTCCATAAGCTAGATAGGGAGAGAGCCTACTGCAACCTTTGCGACTAAGTTCGGGTTTTGAAATGTATTTGGAGTAATTTGGATGTCTATCCTGGAGGAAGCTCTGTAGGTATTTCCATGCAAAAGTCTCGCCGCCGCGTTGAAAATTTGGGTTTTTAGTAGTGATCTCTTCCGGCAGAGACGGCCCATTGATCGAATCAAAAAATGGTAGAGACAATTGAACAAAATCGCATGAAGGATTACAGACGGTGGTGATAGGTTTGCTCATGGTTTGCTTCCACCGTGCTTCCCAGTTTTTTCTAGTTTTGAGTTTGCGGACAACACCATTTGTCGGAGATTCATGCCAAGAAATAAAGTGCTGTTTACAAAATTGTTGCATGGCCATATCTCGATCATAAGATAGTTTGTTGCCGATTTCTTGATGAGAATAAATATGTTTGATGTTGTAACACTCATTTAATCTTTCAAACATATCAAGTGCTTCGCAATGGAAGATATGAATAATAGTTCGCCATTTCGCAACGCGCTCTTGCATATCCATCAATGACTCATGCACAAATCTCCAATGCCTGACATCGCTGTCGTCGTAGTTCATTATTGTAGGCTCAAAACTATAAACGAGAAGCACCGGCATGCCGGAATGAGTGGCAAAAGACAAGGGCTCGTGATCTGTTACTCTCAAATCGCGCTTAAACCAAACGAGGGCAATATCCTCCTTAGTTATCGAACGAACGTGATTTGAAACTGCCATTGATGTGCTTTGTGGATTAGGTAACCAAAAGAAGGGTTACAAGTTTATTAAATATGCCGTTAAATTTGTGGATGGAATAATGAATAGCAATTATTTTTAGCGTTAACATTTACTTAATACGCAGAATACCAGTTTATTAAGCAATATATAGCTTATTAATAAGTGGTTTAATGTAAAATAAAGTTGCATAACGTATTAATACGTTATATCTTTGCATCAAGTTAATATGACAAGATATGAGCAATATAGAAAAGCTTACGCGAGCTGAAGAAGAAGTAATGCAATTTTACTGGGACAATGACCTTAGCACAGTCAGTCAAATTATCGAGTTGATGCCAGAACCACAGCCGCCACATAGTACCATTTCTTCGATTACAAGAATCTTGGAAACAAAAGGTTTTTTAGATCATAAGACATATGGAAGAACACATGTTTACTTTCCGATTATTCAAAAGAAAGCGTATTCGGGTTTTTCCCTCAAAAATCTAATCTCAAATTATTTTGAAGGATCAGCCAACCAACTTGTCTCATTTCTCGTCGAAGAAAATGACCTTTCACTTAAGGAACTTGAAGAAATTAAAAAAGACTTGGATACAAGATTGACTGAATGAATGTGGGAAGGCGACAATTGAATTTCTACCACCAACTAGCTAACAGATAACACCTTAAACATGATCACGTATATTATTCAAATCAGCTTAATCTGGATCGCTTTATATCTTGTGTACACATCAATGCTATACAAAGAGACCTTTTTTAAAACAAATCGGATCTATCTACTAGTGAGCTTACTGGCAGGTATTTTAGTGCCAATCCTCGTACCGATGATAGAGTCTATTCCACCGCTCCCACCAGTAGGTACGTATATCTCTGAGCTTAATGCAGTAATTATCTCAGCGAGTGATCGACCTGCAGAGAATTGGTTCAAGCAACCTAGTAATATTGTCTGGCTTGTATATTTGTTAGGCGTGGGCGTTATGTCTTTAAAATTGATCAGCGGTTTACTTTACTTATGGAAATTGTACAATAAGAGTGAAATAAGCCAACAGGAAGGGTATTCACTTGTAAAAACAAAGGCAAAACATCAGCCATTCTCATTTTTTAATCTCGTCTTTGTCACCGACCAATCTACCGATCAGCCCTATTTTCAGGAAATCATACTTCTTGAGATCGTACATATCAGGCAGCGACATAGTTTGGATATTATTTTTGTCGAAATACTGCATATTATTTTTTGGTTCAATCCTATATTGTTGTGGTACAAACGTTCGCTTCGAGCAAGCCATGAATTTATGGCTGATAGATCGCTAACACGTACCATTTCTAAAGATAAATACAGCTTGCTATTATTGGGCTACACGTCGGCCGGCGATGGGGTAGCATTTGTTAATCCATTTTTTAATTCACTTATCAAAAAACGAATACAAATGATGTACTCTAAAAATTCAGAAACTAGCGCTCTCATCAAATACTTTATTGCGCTACCAATTGTCACAGTCATGGTTATGGCTTTTTCAACTTACAAAATCAATGGTCAAACTGTTCTTAATGCAGCAACTCATGAGCTGGTCGAAAGTACTGAAAAGCTCGTTGCACTGTCTCCAATCGGATCAATAACTGAAACCAAGCTAGATCAATTATCCCCGAAAGAAGCCAATACAACCGTTCTTACACCGATAAAAGGCACTCTTAATGATAGCTTTCCCACAGATGTTCTGTTCATTTTGGATGGCGTTATACAACCGGGTAATCCTAATATCAACGCAGACGACGTTGTATCGATAAACGTCCTAAAAGGTGAACCTGCCTTATCCAAATATGGTCCAAAAGCAAAAAATGGCGTGGTCGAAATCATCAGTAAACGGCAGGCAAAGGTCGAATTAACTGGACCCGATGTACCAGCTCGATTTCCTGGAAATACACCAGAAGAAAGTCAAAAGAAGTTTTTCGAATATCTTGCATCTTCGATCAAATATCCAGAATCAGCTCGCAAATATGGCGTAGAAGGCAAAGTAATACTTAAGTATTTTGTTGATGCAAAAGGCGATATTTCAGATGTTGAGGTGCTGAAAGGTATTTCTCCTGACTGTGATGCTGAAGCGAAACGTGTGCTAGATCAAATGGTAAAAAGCCAAGGAAACTGGATTCCTGCGATGAAAGATGGTCAACCTGTCCCTTCAGCGATGCATTTGCCGATCAAGTTTATGCTAACACCGCTTGAAGATGCTACAAAAATTCAAGTTGATAACCTAACCGTGTCTTATTACCCAAATCCTGCAACCAACTATATCATGGTAGACATGAAAGGTGATTTGAAAACAGTAGCGACCATTCAATTAAGGGATATGAGCGGCAAAGTTGTCAAACAACTAGCAACTCAATCTCAAGGATTACAAGAAATCAATACAAATGATCTACCAAGTGGTGAATACATCCTTTATGTAACAAAAGATAAAATGATCAAAACCGAGAAAGTCGTCATCGTTAGATAATTGTAGCACTATAAGTATTTTGTATACAGCCCGAGTTACCTGATTAAATGGTAGTTCGGGCTTTTAAATGATATAAAAATACGAAGCGGCACATTTATACTTTCACATTTTAATCACAGACATTACAGACATTACAGAATTAATTTTATCCATTTTCCATTTTAGGTTCAAAGCGTAATGTATGGGAATGGCTATATTTCATACGAATTGGTTACTTTTGTATCTCATTTCCATACCAATGAAAATATGATAATGATACAAATGTCATGCGGCAATACTAACAATAAAATAAATCATGAATCCCAAGGTTGATGTCTTTTTTTTAGATGGTTGTGGTCGTTGCTCAC
>JANMMV010000604.1:0-2075 GCA_031373565.1 Saprospiraceae bacterium | reverse complement strand
ATCAACACAAGCACGGGTCAAATTAAGTTTAGTGAAATGCTTCATCCTGGTGAACCCAACGTAAAGACCTGGTATGATGTATTAAATCGTCTTAAAAAAACAGAAACTGAAAGTTTTAATGGGGCTAAAATTCTTACAACTTCAGGATATGATCATGTTGGAAATTTAATAGCACAAACAGACCCATATAAAGCAGGGGAAGTAATATTAACCAAAAGATTTGATTATTTCCAGATAAATACAACGAATAGACTGAGTAGATCGTACACTGATCAATCAGCAGCTTTCGGCAACACGCAATATAACTACACCTATAATCTCGGGACCGAAAAAACTGAAATGACTAATCCATTTGGTCAAGAAAGTTCGCAAACGATTGATGCTAGTGGCAAAACAATTCAGGCTATTGATTATGGGGGTATACTTGATTACACCTATTATAGTCATGGAGGATTGAAAGATGTGAAAAATGGTTCTATCTTTCTTTCTAGAGTCGAGTATGATATATATGCTCGACAAACGAAATTAATCGATCCGAATGCAGGCACTACAAACTATGTCTATGATGAGTTTGGCCAATTAAAGTCACAAATAAATGCCAATGCACAAACCATAAGTTACACTTATGACCTGTTGGGGAGAGTGTTGACAAAAGTAATGCCAGAAGGGACTACAACCACAGAATACTTTCCTTTAGGTAGCGGTGTCAAAACGGGTAAAATCAAAAAAATAACTGGCTTCGCAGGAGAAATAACGGAATTCGATTATGAAAGCTATGGAAGGTTATGGAAACAAACCGTTACATTAAACGCTACGCCATACATAACACTATTTGAATATGATTATTATGGGCATCTTGTTAAGACTACCTACCCATCTGGATTTATTGAAAATAGAGAGTATGATCCAGATGGCATACTTAGAAAAATCTCTAACGGTAATAATACAGTAGCCATTTGGACAAAAAATGAAATGAATGGTAGAAGTCAGACCACAAAGTACACATTAGGAAATACCAAGCAATCTACCACTACATATTATTTTGGTATTCCTACTAATTATAGTGCCACGGGTGTTCAAAATTATACAATGGACTGGAATTATCTTACCATGAATCTCACATCTCGTAAGGATTTTATCAAAAACAGGGCCGAGACATTTACTTATGACAATCTCAATCGACTTGGCAATGCGACAGTGGGCACAATAACATATCCTAGTTCTCCTACAGTGCCTGTTTTCACTTATCCAGCGATTGATACCAAAACTACATCGTATTTTGCCAATGGAAATATAAACACTAAATACGACGCGGGTACATTTCTATATGATGTCAATAAAATAAACGCAGTCAAAGAAGTATCAAATCCAATAAGTACCATTCCATCCTTAACTCAAAACATTTCTTATAATTCTTTCTTTCAGCCTATATCTATATCTGAAAGCACTTATAATCTTGCATTTACATACGGGGCTAATGAAAATAGAATCAAGAGTGTGTTAAATAATGGAGGCACAAATGAATATACAAGATTACATTTTGGGAATTATGAAATTAATACGAATGCTTCAGGTACAAAACATCTTCATTATATCTCAGCTGGTGAAGGTTTAGTTGCCATTGTTCAGAGAGTAGGTTCGACGGATACCTATTATTATACATATACAGATAATCAAGGGTCCATATTGTCAGTCACGAGTAGTTCAGGTTCTATCGTGACCGAGCAAAATTTTGATGCTTGGGGACGAAGAAGAAATCCGACTAATTGGACTTACGCAGGAGTGGGGAGTGCCCCAGACTATCTTATAAGGGGTTATACTGGTCATGAACACTTGGATCGATTTACATTGATCAATATGAACGGTCGACTCTACGATCCGGTACTAGGTCGCATGTTGAGCCCAGACAATCATGTACAAAATGCTGGGTACACGCAGAACTTCAACAGGTATACTTATGTGTATAATAATCCACTCAAATACACCGATCCAGATGGTGAATGGGTTCAAATATTAATAGGGGCTGGGATCGGAGTGGTTTCAAATGGAATAGGCAATCTAGCAAATGGCGACAA
>JANMMV010000694.1:0-8357 GCA_031373565.1 Saprospiraceae bacterium | reverse complement strand
CACCATTCTGCCCAAAAGTCGACTACAGAAACACCACCTGACAAGGCTGTTTCTTGAAAATTGCTATCAGTGAATTCTAATGCCATTACTATTGAAATGTTTAATTGTTAAGATGCATCCATTTTTGAATGCACAGATAGTAACATGAATTAAAAGTCAATAGTTGCAGGCGATATCTTATTTTTTCTTAAGAAAATGTGAATGTTTTGTGTGATGATTCTGGTATCTTTGACCATGAATCATGGAGAAACTAGAAACATCATATCTTCCGAGATTTTGGTAGCAGATTTTCTTCATACATTTCAATCCATTGCTGGGAACTCATCTTTGCCATCAATTTACCACTAAGCTCGTATGGAATTTCCTCCATTTTCTTAAAACGAATACAGCTCTTTCCCATGTCTAGTTTTTGTGTGCTATATCTGCGATCTTCGTTAATAAACCATTCTAACAAATTTGGATCAGCATAAATCCCCATGTGATAAAAATTGATAGATCCTTTTCGAGAATCAATACCTGCAAAAGGTAGCGGCCCTGTAGGTTTGCATTGATAGCCTGCTGCATAAAGTTTGTGGGGAACTACATAACCAAGCCCCCCATAACTAATGCCAGGTTCAAATCCTACAGGCAAGTTCTTCACGATGACGTCATGCAAATTATATGCTTGCTAGCCTAGTTTCAATTGCTTTAGTCAAGCTTATATATTTTCATTATTTTTTCAAGTTCCTTTGGAAAATCTATTTTTAGATCAATTAATTTTCCCGTATTGATGTCAAAAACCCATCCGTAAACATTAAGTCCTCTCTCTTTATGAGCTTGCTGAACAGCCGCCGTTTTGATGAGGTTAACACATTGTTCCTGAACATTGAGTTCTATCAATCGATTGTAACGCTTAGCATTATCTTCAATAGAATCAAGCTCATTTTGGTGAAGTCGATAAACATCACGAATATTTCTAAGCCAAGGATTTAGAATGCCTAAATCTGCTGATTGCATAGCCGCTTTTACACCACCACACTCGTAATGTCCACAAACCACAATATTTTTGACTTTTAGATGGCGAACCGCATAATTTAGGACAGACATTACATTCAGGTCAATGGAAATAACCATATTGGCCACATTTCTATGTATAAAAATTTCACCGGGATTGGCTCCCATTAAGTCTTCGGCTGTCACACGGCTGTCGCTACAACCTATATAAAGCGTTTCGGGTGACTGCCCTTGTGAAAGTTTTTTAAAATAGTCCGGGTCTTTCGCCAATTTTTCAGCCACCCATATTTCATTATTTTTAAATATTTGTTCAAAATTCATTAGTTTTTTGTTTTTTAGTGGTCTGTAAAAAAAAGAAAGTTTTTGAAGGGCAATAGGTCTTAAAGATTAATTCTCGTGCTTATGTCCCACTACTTTACAGGCAAAGCTACTTTTTTCGACTCATTCCATAAAATATCCATTTCTTCAAGGCTCATTTCTTGCAAAGGTTTAGGTGCATATTCTTCTATGAACTGAAAGCGTTGCTTAAATTTTTGGTTGACACGCTCAAGGGCAGTATCAGGATTGATACCTGCATATCTTGCATAATTGATCAGGGAGAACATGATATCACCAAACTCGTCTTCCATTTTATCTTTGTCGGCGGCAGCTTCTGCTTCTTTGAATTCTCCAATTTCTTCATTTACTTTTGCCCAAACCTCAGTAATATCATCCCATTGAAAACCTACCTGTGCCGTTTTGTCTTGCATTCTGTATGCCTTGACGATGGAAGGTAAACCATCCGGGACGCCAGAAAGGACAGATTTTTTACCTTCGAGAAGTTTTAGTTGCTCCCAGTTTTTCTTAACATCATCTTCATTTTCAACCACGACATCACCATATATATGAGGATGACGGGAGATAAGTTTTTCACAAACAGCATGAAGAGAATCCGAGATATCAAAATCATTCGTTTCGGAAGCTATTTTAGCATAAAAAACCGTGTGTAGCAGCAAATCTCCTAATTCTTCTTTAATCTCCTTGGTATCTTTTTTGATAATAGCGTCAGATAGTTCGTAAACTTCTTCAATAGTCAGTGTACGAAGTGACTCCATTGTCTGTTTTTGATCCCACGGACACTTCTCTCTCAACTCATCCATTATCTGCAACAATCGACGAAAGGCTTCTTGCTGGCGTAGGTAATCAGGCATATTACTAAAATAATTTGTGAGAAACAAAGGTAGACAAAATCTTAATAAGGGCCGACAGTAAGTCACAAATAGGGTGAACACTAATTCATGACAATAATACAGAATTAAGTACGGATATATAATAAAAAATTTACCTTTGACCTAGAGAAATTAAATAGTAAGTAGCCCTTAGATCAAATATTTCGACCTAATATCTGCGTGAAAATGACTGATAGAGGGCACTCAATCCGAAAAGTAAGAAGATGGTTGCGATGAGTGTGAGAACTAACATTTGGGATGTTTTTAATGGTTTGATTCTGCAAAAATGTTATTATACTTAGAATAAACCAAGGAAAACCCTTAATATTTTACAAATAAGATTTTTTTAAATTTATACATTCCTTTATGAATCAACGTATTATAAAAAACTGCTATCTATTATCGCTTTGTTTAGTGGTAGTTGGCGCGACCTACGGACAACAGCCTAAAAAATATACTTCAGGTGAGATATACGCAGGCATCGAAAAATTAGGATTTCTAGGTTCAGCTTTGTTTGTGGCAGCCCATCCTGACGACGAAAATACGCGTGTTATCTCATTTTTGGCTAATGACAAGAAGGCATTTACGACTTATCTTTCATTGACTCGTGGTGACGGTGGTCAAAATCTAATAGGTTCGGAAGTTAGCGAACTACTAGGCGCTATACGAACACAAGAATTGTTGATGGCGCGATCGGTTGACAATGGCAGACAGATGTTTACGAGAGCCAATGACTTCGGTTATTCGAAAAATGCCGAAGAAACGATCAAAATTTGGGATACTGACAAGGTCAAAGCCGATGTCGTATGGGCCATAAGAAAGCTACGACCGGATGTGATCATCAACAGATTTGACCATCGCACATCAGGTACGACTCACGGACACCATACTGCTTCAGGTATACTTTCACATGAGTTATTTGATAAGACAAATGATCCTACCATATATCCAGAACAGCTCAAATATGTAAAACCTTGGCAACCACAAAGATTGTTTTTCAACACGAGTTGGTGGTTTTATGGATCAGAAGAGAAGTTCAAAAATGCAGATAAATCTAAGCTAATGAGCCTTGACGTGGGTGTTTATTTTCCGCTACTTGGTAAATCAAATACTGAAATAGCCGCTGAATCTCGGTCTATGCATAAGTGTCAAGGCTTCGGATCTACGGGGAGTCGCGGAACATCTATAGAATATTTGGAATTGCTCAAAGGTGATCTTCCTGCTACCAAAAGCGATGTTTTCGAGGGTATCAATACAACTTGGTCTCGGATCAAGGGTGCAGCTAATATTCAGATCTTAGTTGAAAACGCTCGCAAAAATTTCGATTTCACCAAACCTTATGCTTCCATCCCTGCGTTGGTAGATATTTACAATAAAATCCAAAAAGTCGATGACGAGTTTTGGAGAGATCTGAAGACCGTAGAGGTCAAAGAACTCATAGCCCAATGCGCTGGAATGTATGCGGAAGCGAAGATTAACACACATCGGATAACGCCGGGTGAGGATACCAAACTTGATCTTGAAATTATCAACAGGTCGCCAGCGTTAATAAAATTAATATCTATTCAAGGAAAAAACGTGATAGTTGATACTGTTTTTAATTTTGATCTCCTACCGAATGAAACGGTTAAGTGGTCTAGGGCTATCAAAATACCTGAAAATACGCCTTTGACAGCACCATATTGGTTAACCAAAAAAGGAAGTTTGGGCCTTTATAATGTTGAAAACCAAACAAATATTGGGCTACCTGAAACGCCCAAAACACTTGGTGTGGACTTTGTCTTTAACATAGCGGGCACCGATATTACTTACAGTAGAAACGCAATTTATAAATTTAATAGTCCTGAAAACGGAGAAACCTATCGCCCGCTGGAAGTCGTACCGCAGATCACACTAGGCGCCAAAGAACCAGTTTACATCTTTAATTCAGACAAACCTAGAGAAGTTACGATAACAGTCAAAGCTTGGACAAGTAATCAAAAAGGCGAAGTAACGCTCGGCCTGCCAGATGGATGGACGTCTGAGCCCGTTGTAGCTCCCTTTGATATTGCGACAAAAGGTGATGGCAGAGATTTGGTGTTTAAAGTTTTTGGCCCTAATCAAGGCCAAGAAATCGTTATCCACCCAACTGCTACATCTAATGGTAAAACTTTTGCCCATACGATGATTGATATTCCTTACGAGCACATACCTTACCAGTCTGTGTTGAAGCCTTCAGAAACCAAGCTATCCAAAATCAACATAGAAATTTTAGGTAATCGAATCGCCTACATAGCAGGTGCGGGAGACGATATTCCTGTTAGCCTTCGACAGATAGGATACGATGTTCAAGTCATAAAAGCCGAGGATGTTTCCGTCTCGACGCTAAAATCTTTTCATGCCCTGGTCGTCGGAGTACGTGCTTATAATACAGAAGAACCACTGAAGTTTAAGCAAAAAGAAATTTTAGCGTACGTTGAGCAAGGTGGAACTGTTGTTGCACAATATAATACCGCTGGTAACATGGTTACCAAGGAATTAGGTCCATATCCATTTACAATATCAAGAAATAGAGTGACCGTCGAAGAAGCAGAGATGCGTTTTCTGCAGCCCGAGCATCCCATTTTGAATTTCCCAAATAAGATAACCCAAACGGATTTTCAAGGTTGGGTGCAAGAGCGTGGACTCTATTTTGCAGCTGATTGGGATCCAAAATATACAACTATCTTAAGTTGTAACGATCCTGGTGAAGCACCACAAGATGGAAGTGTGATCGTAGCAGATTATGGTAAGGGACGCTATATTTATACTGGACTTTCCTTCTTTAGAGAATTACCAGCTGGTGTGGCTGGCGCTTTCAGATTATTTGCAAATATGATATCGTATGGATACGCAGAAAAACCCTAAAGCCATATGGTCTTCAGCCTATACCTGGGTTCTGGTGATGAATGCAGTATACATGCTGATATTTTTTATTATTATGAAGTTGTTTGTTTAATCCTGTATACCGCAAATCGGCACAAGTTTGTATAATAGCCCTGTGCTGACTTCATCCTTCTAATATCTAATTTAAAAAAGTGAGTCAAATTGACTGGATAATACTCGTAACTAGCCTTCTTTCCATTGTAATTTATGGCACGTGGAAGACGCGTGGAGCTAAAGATATGCAGGCCTACATGCTCGGCAATAACGAAGCGAAATGGTGGACAGTCGGTCTATCTGTGATGGCTACTCAGGCCAGTGCAATTACCTTCCTATCTACACCTGGACAAGCATATCACGAAGGTATGGGTTTTGTTCAGTTTTATTTTGGATTACCTATCGCTATGGTTGTCATATGTATAACATTCATTCCTATATTTCACAAATACAAAGTATATACCGCTTACGAATATCTAGAACGTCGATTTGATACCAAAACGAGAACGCTTGTTGCGATCTTGTTCTTGATTCAAAGAGGGTTGGGGACCAGCATTACCATTTTTGCGCCATCGATCATACTCTCAACAATTTTAGGATGGGATTTGACACTACTCAATGTGATCATAGGTACGTTGGTTATAATTTACACAGTAAGCGGTGGCACAAGCGCCGTCAATGTCACCCAAAAACAACAAATGTTCGTCATATTCGGAGGCATGATAACCGCTTTTTACGTCATCATGCATTCATTACCCGATGATGTAACTTTCTCGAAGGCAATGAATATAGCAGGCATATCTAACAAACTCAAGATCCTGGATTTCTCATTTGATTTGGAAAGTCGCTATACATTTTGGTCTGGTATTACTGGTGGGTTCTTTCTCGCTCTAGCTTATTTTGGTACGGATCAATCACAAGTGCAACGCTATCTGGCTGGAGAATCTATCAAAGAAAGTCAATTGGGGCTAGTGTTCAATGGTTTAATGAAAGTACCAATGCAGTTCTTTATTTTGCTAACAGGCGTTATGGTATTTGTTTTCTATCAATTTAATAAACCACCCATATTCTTTAATGAGTCTGTTTTGACAAAAATGCAAGCCACTCCAGGCAAAACTGATTTAGACAATTACACTGTAAAATTTGATTCAGTTGTTGCTAGAAAGAGCCATATCCTAGATCAATATCGAGCAAATCCAAAACAGAACATATCCATCCAATGGGCCGAATCGATAAAGGATGAAACCGTGATTCGAGATGAAGTAAAAACCCTCATCAAGACCCACCTACCCGACGAAGAAACGAATGATAAAGATTATGTTTTTATTACGTTCATCCTGACTCATTTGCCACGTGGCCTTATAGGATTGTTGCTCGCTGTGATTTTTGCTGCGGCTATGTCTGCAACCGCATCGGGGCTGACGGCATTGTCCAATTCCACCACTTTGGATATTTACAAAAGAAATTATAAGCCCAACGAATCCGATTTACACTATGTGAAAATGTCTCAATTATTTACTGTACTATGGGGAATTATCGGAATAGGTTTCGCCTGTATCGGTTCATTGTTCGAAAATTTGATTCAATTTGTCAACATCATAGGTTCGGTCTTTTATGGGACAATTTTGGGCGTGTTTTTAGTAGGTTTTTACTTCAAGATTATCAAAGCCAATGCTGTTTTTTATGCAGCTATCATTTCAGAGATTTTGGTGATCATCATTTACAAATTGGATCTAGTCGGTTACCTATGGTTAAATGTAATTGGTTGTTCCCTAGTATTTTCAATCAGCTATCTATTTTATGCGATGCATATTGGTAAAAGTGCAGTAAAATCTATCGAAGAATAATATGATTTCACTTCCGCAGAAATTTCTTGACCAATTACGAAATAATCTATCAAAAGGGCAGGTGGATGCATTTATCAGTTCGATGGATCAAAAACCCACAACATCAATTAGACTGAACTCACACAAAAACTTAAGTCATCTAGGAGATTCTATTGTTCCTTGGTGTCCTTTGGGGAGATATTTGGATGAGAGACCTAAATTCATATTCGATCCGTTGTTTCATGCAGGATCCTACTATGTACAAGAAGCTTCATCAATGTTACTATGGCAAGCTTTGGAACAAAATATTACGCCACAGGAAGCGCCAACAATCTTAGATTTATGTGCAGCTCCCGGTGGAAAAAGTACGCTTATTGCCAATTTTCTCGATAATAAAGGTACATTGATATGCAATGAAGTAATCAAAAATCGTGCTTACACACTCAAGCAAAATATAGCCAAAGAAGGATTCACCAATATAGTTGTTACCAACAACGATCCTCGAGATTTCGGTCAGTTGAACCCCATTTTTGATATGATTGTTATCGATGCTCCTTGCTCGGGTGAAGGTATGTTTAGAAAAGATCCCAACGCAATCCAAGAATGGTCCCCTGAGAATGTGGCACTTTGCTGTAGCCGTCAAAAGCGCATAATAGCAGATGTAATACCTGCCTTAAAACCCGGTGGGTATCTCGTATATTCAACTTGTACATACAATGATCAAGAGAATATCAATAATGTAAAATGGCTTATTGATGAATTCGAAATGCAATCCATCTCTTTAAATATGAACACTTCTTGGGGCGTTACGCCTATGATCAAAGATAACGCTATCGGTTATCAATGTTACCCACATCTTACTAGAGGTGAAGGTTTGTTTATTTCAGTCCTTCAAAAAAAGAACAAAGAAATTGATAATCAATACACCCCAAAAGATACTACTTACCTGCCCCCATCCAAAAACCAATCTTTAGAAATAGCTTCTTGGATCAATTCAAAAGCCGAAGTAGAAGTCTATTTAGATAAAGTAGAAAATGTACATGTCATGTCACCTTTTGCAGCCAGTATTGCTAGGAAAATATCACCATTTTGCCGTATCATCGCTAGTGGCGTGACGGTTGGTACTTTTAACAAAAAGATACTAATACCAGATCATAGCCTTGCGCTATCTGGAATCTTGCACTCATCCATACATTCCGTAGAACTCGATCACCATGATGCCCTCTTATTTCTAAAAAAAGAATTATCAGAAATCAAAAGTGACAAACGATCATGGCATGTTGCAACACATCAAGGGTTAGGGATTGGTTGGCTTAAAAACTTAGGTACTCGAATTAATAATTACCTGCCTAATGAATTGCGGATTCTAAAAGCATTGGAGTAATAGCCTAGCTTTTCAACCATCCGGTGATACTCAATCTAGGTTCATGTG
>JANMMV010000583.1:0-4796 GCA_031373565.1 Saprospiraceae bacterium | reverse complement strand
CCATGACGCTACTCCAGGAGTAGAAGATTTATTGAATGGTAAGAATATTGTCGGATACATTGGTTTTGATCCTACGGCGCCAAGTATGACGATCGGCAATTATGTGCAGATCATGCTGTTGAAATTGTTTCAATTGTCTGGACATACGCCGATTGTATTGATGGGAGGAGCAACTGGCCGCATCGGAGACCCATCTGGAAAGGATAAAGAAAGAGAATTAAAATCATTTGACGAACTTGACAAAAACCTAGCGCATCAGCTTGAGCAGGTCAAGAAATTTCTTGATTTTGAAGGTCCAAATGCAGCGAAGATTGTCAATAATTATGATTTTTATAAAGAGATGCATGTCTTGGATTTTCTACGAGATGTAGGAAAAACATTGACTGTTAGCTACATGCTGTCCAAAGATAGCGTCAAGAATCGGTTGGAGTCAGGGCTTTCGTTTACGGAATTTAGCTACCAATTGTTACAATCCTACGACTTTCAAGTGTTGTATCAAAAACATCATTGTGCCTTGCAAATGGGCGGGTCAGATCAGTGGGGCAATATCACATCTGGAACTGAATTTATACGTAGAAATATTGATGGCAAAGCATACGCTGTTACGACACCATTGCTTACGAAGGCAGATGGGACAAAATTTGGTAAGTCTGAAGCAGGAAATATATGGCTAGACCCAAGCATGACGTCGGCGTACAAATTTTATCAGTTTTGGTTAAATGCGGCTGATGCTGACCTTCCTAAATTCTTGCGATATTTTACACTCAAGGCTCAGCAAGAAGTTATGGATTTAGAGTCTCAATACGCTGAAGATCCACGAAAATTGAAAGAAATTTTATCCGAAGAATTAACTCGAAGAGTGCATGGAGACGAATCGTACGAGTCAGTTATGAATGTATCGAATATTTTATTTGGAAAAGATGCTAATGAAGAATCATTAAGAAATTTAAGTTCGGCTGAGCTCAAGACGATTTCTGAAGAAATACCTTCCCCGATCTTTCAGAGAGAATCAATTACTGATGGCATTGGTATCATGGATTTTCTATCTCAAACAGAAATTCTTCCATCCAAAAACGAAGCTAGAAAAGCTATTCAAGGCAATGCTGTATCCATCAATAAAGTTAAAATTAGCGATATTGAATACCAATTGACGGAGAAAGATTTTTTGTACGACCAATTTATAATGATCGAAAACGGTAAAAAGAATAAGTATTTGGTTAAAGTGGGGAGTGTGTCTTTTGAATAGATTTCAAATCAAGTAAAAGACAAATCATAGAAAATTAATTGATCATTTACTGATGTTGAGCTTCGAATAATTTCTATGATCTGATCAATGGACAATTCAGTGATTTCTTGTCGTTACTATTGTGGATATTTTCAATAAAAGACTTCGACTACTTTAATTTAATGTCTTCCCTTTTTGGTGGTAAAATATTGTTAGCATTTAAAGATGATACGACCTTCTTGCCTGTTTTCGCTTCCAATTCTTTCAAGGCTACTTTTGCAACATTGCCACCTTGGTTAGCTACAGTTTTACTTTCTTCAAAAGATGTAGGATTTACTGCTTGTGAAATATCTTTGGTAGAAGCCTCTGCCAACATATTTAAAATCAGTTCGGTATTCGTCATGTTGTCCCTCAAATTTTCTTTTTTAAGTCCTTTCAAAGTCTTGTATTCTTTGGTGGTTTTATCGCTCCAAGCTTTGGTGATAATATCAGTCAATGTAGCAAATTGTACGCCTTCCTTTAACCCTCTTGCTTTCCATTCATCAGTCAATTCTTTTCTGATTTCTATGCTTTTTAGTCTTTGATTTATCCAGTTTTCTGAATAACCAAGCTGTAAATATTGCTCCAAAGCCCTGTCTATAATGAGTTCTGGATCTTGCATCTCATCCAATCGTTCTGAAGCCACTTTGGCTAACCAAACCTTAAAAGGCTCCGCCTTGGGCGATGGAATGGATTGAATTAGTCGAAAAAGTTGCTCTGTATCAGCCACATCGGTTTTGTAATTTTTTCCATCTGATGATAGCATTTTCAGTTGTCCGATTTTTTCGGACAACTCACTTCCTTCCTTTTTTAATTTTGTTTTCAAATCACTCCAATACTTTCTAGGCCTATCTGTACCTGTTAATACTTCGATAACATCAGTAATTGACAGATACCATTTTTCTTGCTCGACGTCCCACACAGAACGAACTTGCTTCTGTTCAAATAATTGTATTGCAGTCTGCTTTTCCATAAGTTAGAATTAGTAGTGCAAATTACGAATATTTCTACTCATTTCCGAATGAAATGTGAAAAAAAATTAATACCAAAATGAGCGGATAATTTTTTTTTCAACTGGAAACAATGCGGGGATTTCTGCCTTATTTTAATTATTCCCTGATCGCAGATATAGCAGCTTTCCGCTCTGTTTGCATTTTCAATTGATCTGTAAGTTAGAGTGGAAACGACATCATTTTACCATGGTTATGGCTATGAAAATATCCACTGTGATCATCATACTGTTACTTTCAATGATTTGTTGCAAAGCGCTTATATTATGATCGAAAACGGTAAAAAGAACAAGTTTTTGGTAAAAATCGGATAGTGCTTAGGAGACTCGAACAGAAACTAAGCCCTTATTTCGATTAATCTTTATCCTTAGGTATTGATCAGGCAGTCCTATCCATCGTGATCGTGGTATTGCCACACTGCTTATGATGTATTTAACAACTTTTAAGGCACAAACTCGTTTCCTTCACTGTCAATAAATACTTGTTTAGAACCATCCAAATAAGCAAATCCAATCCATGTTCGGTCTTTAGGCAGGTTGTATTTTGCCACTATACGTTCTCTATTTATCAATGAATCAAAGCCTGATGCAGCCCCATATTTAAACGGTGTAGCTTGTTTTCCATCCAAAAGAAAAAGCGCCGATTTAACTGCCAAAGAAGCCGAAAATGCCGTTGGCGACACACCAACTACTGCAAAAATATCAGGGCTAACAAACTCGCCTTTCCCATTGAGCAAGCGGTATTTTTGCTCTCCAATACGACCAAAAAACAGGTTTGGAACAAAGTCATGATCAATGATTTTGTCAAAAAGAAAATCAGTTAATTGCTTTCCACTAAGGTCGAAAATGGCCATTTTCGAGTCATGATTTTCAGCCGCAATGAGCGATTTATTTGCGACTAGATAGATATTACTGTATTCAATAGGCAGGACGACAAAGCCAGTCGAATCCATCAAACCTTGTTTTTTCGCATCCATTGTTCCAACTGTAAAAAGGCCATGCGCATCCAATGGTCGGATTACCCCGTGTTCAGGAGCCAATATTTGGCGACCTCCTATTTTGAATAAGCCGTATCTTTTGTTTTTTTGTATGCAAACCACTTCTCCTTTCATCCAAATTACCTGTTCAAACTTAAAAGGTAGCACCACCTTATTTTGAAAATCAACGAGGCCAGCCTTCCCGCTTTTACGGGCACAAATGAGCTTTTGTGGATAAAAACTATCATTATCTTCCCAACGGTCGAACTTGGTCTCAATGACAGTTCTTCCTTCCCGATTGATGAGCAGTTGCAATCCTTTTTTTGAAAGTAAGACGAGCGAATCGTTGCCCAAATAAAAATCTGCTTCTGTCCATTCAAAATCCAGAAAAGTATTTCCTTTTGCATCAATTAAGCCCCAGAAGCCGTTCTTGGCGGCCAAAATCCACGGGAAGCGCCTATCGATGTTTGAACTCGAAGATCTTATTTTCTGAAATTCAAACGGTACAACTATTTCTCCTTTTTTATTAATGGCACCCGTTTTTCCGCTTTTTTGTACAACCATAAAATCCGAAAAATAGTAGTCTATTTCTTCATATTCAGGCTGAACAAGCACTTTTCCTGTCAATAAGTTTTTAAACCCATATTTTCCATCCAATTTAAACCAATCCACGCGATCTTCTTTGGCTAGGCTTTTCCTTTCCTCAGGGGATTCTTCGATATATACGGGCGAATTAACTTCGATTTGCGAGGCGGCAAAAAATGGTAATGCGACAAATGCTGCAAAGAAATAATTCAAGTTCTTAAGATTTTCAATGAGTTAGGATTAATCCCCTTTAATTCGAAATTTTCGTTCTAGCATTGTTTACACGAACCTCTACGTCCAAAAGAGCAATGGCAACTCTACTTTAATGAATCTCTAATAGCCAATATAGCAGCCTTCCACTCCGTTTGGACTTTCAATTGATCAGCAGGAGACAAAGAAGAAGCAACGTCGTCTTTGCTGTGGTCATGACTATGATCGTGCCCACTGTGGTCATGGCCTGCATGATCGTGCCCACTATGGTCGTGATCGTGTTCTATACCGGGAATGATAACCATGTTGTGCTTTAAGTCTTCTATTTGCTTTTTAAGCATTTGTAATCTAGGAATATCCTGAGCTAGCGCACCTTCGGTCATTCTAGCAGAAAGCATACTATCTATATCTATTCCTAGGTGTATACCTTCGTCTTGTATAGTTAAAGCTTCCCGTAATATCGGATCTTCACCTTGCTTCCTTTCTTTACAAGAAACAGCAATAGAAACTAACATAATTATCACAAAATTGTATCTCATATCATCTATTTTGAAAGGTAAAGATACAACATCTTCAAACATGCTTAAACAAAAGCATTAAGCGATTTTTCGATGATTGCTAGCGACTCTTGTATTTGAGCTTCATTGATGACTAACGGCGGCGCTAATCTAATTTTATTGCCGTGTGTAGGCTTGGCGAGTAGTCCATTATTCCTAAACTCCATACAAAAATTCAAAGCAAGTAGGGAGTT
>JANMMV010000558.1:0-10211 GCA_031373565.1 Saprospiraceae bacterium | reverse complement strand
ACAGAATTTTATTTTAACTAAATTTTAAATAATGTCAAAACATACCTTCATCCTTATCGCAGCTTTCTTTTTTAAACTGGTAAGCGCTTGTAAAAATAGTGATAAATCGGAGTCAACATCCAAGACAGCCGCCGAAACTGTAATAGCATCAGGGCCTATCGTCCCTGGTATTCCTGGTGAATTAATGAGTAAACTACTGAACGAATGTACAGGCATCGATTACGTGTTTCATAATATGCCTTTCTCACTCAATCAAGACGAAAAACCAAGCATCATCCAAAACATCGGGTTTATTGATATCAATAGACCAGTAGGAAGTATTCCAGCAGATTGTAAACCTATCGGAAGAAAGTTTTACAAAATAAATGCTGATGTAACGTACGATGCTGATGTTTATTTGTCTGGCAAATGTAGATTTTATGTATTTGTGGGCAAAGATAATAAGCCAATGTATGCTAATTATATGACCGATGCCGCTGTTCAATTTTATGCTAACACGGCACAACAAGCGAAACAATCACTAAGATAAACATGCCTTACAAGACCTTAGCGGTTATCGATTTAGGGTCTAATACATTTCACCTACTTATCGTTCAGCAATCTCAAATGGGGTTTAAAACTTTGTATAGAGATAGAGCATATACTTTTTTGTCAGAAGGTGGACTTGATTTTATCTCACTTGAAAGATTTAATGGAGCCATAAATATCATAGAACAATTTTCCATCAAACTGATCGAATATTGCGTTGATGAAACTAAAATAATCGGTACCGCAGCACTTCGGAGTGCCACCAATAGCTCAATTCTTACTTCTAAAATCAACGATATAACGGGTCATAAAGTGGAAATTATCGACGGAGATCGCGAAGCGCAATTCATTTTTGACGGCATTATGTGCTTCAATGATTTTCATATCGGTAATTACCTCATTATTGATATCGGAGGAGGTAGTACGGAATTTATCATAGTAGATGACGGCATTAAAACTTGGTCAAAAAGTTATCCACTAGGAGTAGGAGTGCTTTATTCAAATTTTATCACCGCTGACCCGATTACATTTCAGGAAATTGAACTTATAACTTCGTACGTTTCGTTTGTACTGGCAGACCTCAAGACTGCATTGGCACAAAGCGATAAATCACGGACTATTATAGGTGCATCCGGATCTTTTGAAGTACTATTAACTATGTCAGGAAAAGAAATTGTCGAGGATGAAACCGAACCACTTACTTTGAATCAATTTGGCAGACTCTACGAAATGATAATAAACTCATCTTATACAGAGAGACAATCAATACCAGGATTGCCCAAAGAGAGAACAAAACTCATTGTTATGGCTATGCTACTAAAACATATTGTCATCAAAGAAATATGTAATTTAGTCGAAGGCATGGTATTTTGTCCATATTCTTTAAAAGAAGGCGTTCTAAAGGAAATGTCATAAATAATTACCTTTAAACTACATCTGGCGTTAGACAATATCTCGATCGATTGACGAGTAAGGTAGTGAACTACATAAATATCTAACTTCTAACAGATCAATTCCGATGCTGACCTTATTTACATTAAAATGGGCGTCGACAATGTTATTGAAGACGCCCATTATCGTTAATAGCGTTAACTATTATCTAGTTCAACCTATATTAGATTTTTGAAAACTTATGCGCATATACACCATCAGCTGTTCTTACATTCAAGAAATAAACACCTGGCGCTAACGTAGATACATTTAGGAAATTCGCATTTTTTGCTACCGTATTCATTTGCTTACCAATCAAATCTGTAACGAATATCTCGTACTCGGTACCATCTTTGATTTTCATGTCTATGTTTAGGTAATCAGCAACTGGATTAGGATATATAGCAAGAGACTCAACAAAATCAGCATCTTCCAATCCTGAAACGATAGCCGCAGAGATAAAGACTTTGCCAGTAACTGCTGCTTGAGTTCCGATACCAAAATCCCAGTCACTTCTCATTTTAGGCTTAAGTTCAACACCATTAGCAGTAAAGATCTCAACACCTGGTACAGGATCTGTAGAATTGAACGCAGTCATGGCATCACCGAATTCATCTTTGATAGAAAGCGTTAGACAATTAATATCAATTTTTTCAATATCAATTTCGTACTCAAATTCTTTATTAGCGTCATCGCCACCACCACCAAAAGCATCCTCATTACCAGGAAGGTAAGTAGCGCTTGCTAACGTACGATTTTTGTTATCCTTAAGTGTCCAAGAGACTTCACCAGGATAAAAATCAGTTGTGAACTTCATCAGCATCACGTTTTCCTTTAATTCTGGTCTAACAAGATTCATTCTTATAGTACTAAATGCATCTTCAACATCTTTTTGTCCGTCGATCTCATCAATGGTAACAATTACTTCAGACGTCTTGGTGATTTGCTTGCTTGTAGTTGGAACGGTTGCTTGACCAAATACACCCAAAGACTGATTGTAAGTTACTAAAGTAGACTCTCCATTAATGCTAATATCTAAAATAGTGCTATTTATAGCCTCCGTTCCAAAATTCATTATAGCAGGTTTCTGAGAAAAATTTGTCAACGCGCAAAATGTTTTATCATTATAGTTGTTAACGGCATCATCATCAAAAGCATTAACAAGAATTAAATCTTTGCCTGTTGATGGGAAAATTGCTTTCTTCCAAATAACATCAGACCCTCTGAATCCACCTACTTCCATAACTGTTCTATCAGGTCTGATCACATAAAGCGTAGGAAAAAAAGCTACTTTAAGATCAGTATTAAAAGCGGTACTGTTGATTATAGGATAAGCAACATCCTTTGTCCAATCTCCAAGTGATGATGGTACAGACGAAGTTGCAGTTACTGCCTGATAAAGATGCCCTTCCGGAGTACGCTCGTCAGCCTCAATCGCAATAACTCTAAGTTGATTTGTACCCGTTGGGCCAAACTCTGCATACAAATTTTCCAAATATTTGGTTTGATGAAAGCCCCAACATGGCCCGCACCATGTAGCGAAGACATCAATAATTACAGATCTTCCTGCGTCAAGCTCGGCAAACACGTCAACTGCTTCGCCTTTAATATCAGTAGCGACAATGTTCGTAGTCAGCTTTGCACCACTTTCAATTTGGGCATCAGCTTGAGCAAAAAGTAAAGAAAAAATAAAAAGAAGTAAAAACTGTTTCATTTAATAAAATTTATTTTGGTGATTTGAAAAAATTTAGCACGTAAATGTAATAAATGGTTTTACCATTGTTACAAAAAATCTTAAAAACTTGATGATGCGGACATTTTTTAACACAAATGATTAAAAATTGAGCGTTTGATGCACTGAAAAGTGCAATTATCTTAGCAAAACAAAAGCCTTTGATGAAATATAAGATTCGTTGTTACACCGGTATTTTATCTTGTACAAATAGGTACCCGCAGCTTGGATCCCTCCATTCATAGTGCCATCCCAGCCATCACTTATGTCATTTGTGCCCCATACTTTAGCTCCGTTACTTGCATAGATCTCAAATAATTCCAATTGTTCTACAATAAAGGTATTATCAATCTTATAAATATCATTGCGACTATCCCCATTAGGTGTAAATGCAGAAGGTAGAAGGAGATTTGAGCAATCCAGTTCGTCCTTATCTGCAACGTAAATGGTCACCGAATCTTTACTCCCACAAAAGCTATTAGCCGAAGTTGCAGTATAAATAGTTGTCTCCAAAGGTGTAGCAGTCACCAAAATGCTATCAATCCTATTTAGCGAAGTAGCAGGGGCCCATATGATAGATCCACAACTCTCCCCCAAAGTCAAATCAACAGATTCTCCCTTAAAAATAGTCACAGGCGGCGATACGATCCTATCCACATAAAGATCAGAAGAAACAACCTGCTGCTCACTTGAAGCTTTATTTAAAAACGAAATTTCATCGATACTTCCCTTCAGGTTTCCTCCACTCACGCCTACACAAGGGTTGGCACCAAATGAGATGCCTCTATTTTTAGGAAAAAGGATAGTTTCTCGGGCCAAAAATTTGGTGACTAGTCTAGAATTTATATAAAGAAAATATTCAAGATCAAATTTCACTAAAGTGAATCTATGCCAGCATTTACTCTTATCGACTTTAAACTTTGCTGTAAAGAAATTATTTACAGATCCCGAAATTTCGAAAAGATAATCGTCGCTATCCTCAAAATATCGCAATCTCATTAATGAATCAATACTTGCGCAAGTACCAACGTACATCAAATGTGTTTCAGCTAGCGGAAAAGGATTGGTGAAGTAAAAATCAAATGTAAAATCTTCTTTAAATCCAGGGTTTATCAACGAGGGTGCACGAAAGCTTTGATCTATACCGTCTAAATTGTATGAACTACCTTTAGGACCGCAAATACACGGTGGAGAGCCCAATATAGTAATCCCAGGCACAACCGCTCCGACAGCCTCACCTGTACAATCATTAAAACCATATTTAAACGACGGACTCTGAGCATCTGACTGCAAAGTCATAAAGAAACATAACGATAAGCTTAACAAATAATTTGTAGCACTCATAATGGCAAATATTATTTAAATATGTCATCAAAACCTGGAGGAAGCAAGTCCTTCATCAAGCTCTGCGTTTCCTCCCCCTCTTTCTCTACTGCTTTCGCAAAAAACTTATTTACAGCAACGATCAGTAGATCTTCTAACATTTCTTTTTCTTGAGTGAAGACGTTTGCTTCAATTTCGATGTTGGTAACTTCCTTTGTAGCATTCCCAGTGATTTTAATTCCATCTACTCCATCTGTGATCACTATTGCTAGCAATTTTTTTCTTAGTTCAGCTTGTTGTTCTTCTAGGTTTCCTAATAAACTATCAAACATATTGTATAATTTAATCTAAACCACAAAAGTACATTAATATCCTAGACCATTCAAAAAAGAATGAAATACCCTAATAATTTTTTCTAGACTTAAGTTTTCACAATAAATCTCAATTTAGCTTTACTTTCATCACATTTTGTTAAATTTGCGCAGGTAATTATTAAAAAATAAGATGATTTATGGCAGAAATTATAAGAATGCCCCGTTTGAGTGATACGATGGAAGAAGGCAATATTGTTTCATGGTTGAAAAAAGTAGGAGATCCTGTCAAGTCAGGAGATATCTTAGCAGAAGTTGAGACCGACAAAGCCACTATGGAACTAGAAAGTTTTTTTGATGGTTTTCTTTTACATATAGGAATACCGAGTGGCCCAGTGGCTGTCGACGGACTCATTGCTATCATTGGAAAAAAAGATGAAGACGTAAAAGCGATTTTAGCTAGTGCGGGAAACCCAGGCGTATCCACTGAACCTGCAAAAACAGAGGCAGCAATCGTAAGTACTCCTGTCCAACAAACTCAGATAGAAATACCTGTACCAACTATTGCATCAACTTCACAAAGTGATTCACGAGTCAAGGCATCTCCACTTGCTAAATCAATTGCCAATGATATGGGAGTACAACTAAACAGCGTACCTGGCAGTGGAGAAAATGGTAGAATTGTCAGAAAAGATGTTGAAGCTTATGCGCAGCAAGGCTCAAATCAACCTATTGCAACACCAACGGTACAAGGTACAGCCAAGAAGGATTTTACTTATGGCGACGTTCCCGTTTCTCAGATGCGCAAAATTATTGCCAAGAGACTTGGTGAAAGTAAATTCTCTGCTCCACATTTCTATCTAACAATTGAGATCAATATGGATAACGCGGTATCTGCTCGTACCTCCATGAATGCATCTGGTGCATATAAGATATCTTACAATGATATGGTAATCCGAGCTAGTGCATCAGCGTTGAGACAACACCCAAATATTAATTCTTCATGGCTCGGAGATAAAATCACTTATCACAGAAACATCAACATAGGAGTGGCTGTAGCTGTAGAAGATGGATTGCTCGTTCCGGTAATCAATAATGCTGATACAAAACAATTATCAGCCATTAATCAGGAAGTAAAAGAACTAGCAGGTAAAGCCAAGAGTAAGAAGTTAGCACCACAAGAGATGACGGGAAATACATTTACTATTTCTAATTTAGGTATGTTTGATATTGAAGAATTCACTGCTATTATCAATCCGCCAGATGCGTGCATTTTGGCAGTGGGTTCAATAATCAAGAAACCAATTGTAAAAGATGATCAAATTGTAATTGGCAACATGATGAAAATCACCTTATCGTGTGATCACAGAGTAGTGGACGGAGCTAGCGGAGCCCAATTCTTACAGACCCTAAAATCAATGTTGGAGAACCCGGTAATGATGCTTGTATAAAATAGATAGATTTTTAAAACTTATTAAAAGCAGTTAGAAATAGCTGCTTTTTTTTTCAAAGGATCGAAATGATATAAGTCTACAATTCTACGACATCAAAGGGTTGTCAGCATTCGAATGAAAGAAAATGCACTGGGCATAATGAGGTTTAGTAACGTCCAACAATAATCTCGCACTTATCGCTGGCTCGTACCAAAATCACTTCAATATAGAAACGTGAATGACATACATAAAAAAAGCGCTTAGAAAATCTAAGCGCTTTTTTTTATTCTATTTTACTAAAAAATTTTTAGTATCCTGCATTTTTGTTTCCAGTAAATTTAGTAGCAGAAGCTCCTTTAACTCCTTTACCTTTTCCTGTACTTGCCGAACTACCTGCTGGTCTAGCCATTTCAGCATCTTCTGGTGCACAAACTCTGAATTCAACTCGTCGGTTCATTAGATGCTCTTTAGAACCTCTACCTGAAGTTAAAGTATTATCCTCTCCACCATACATTATTTTGAATCTACTTCTATCAATACCATACTTACTAACCAAATAATTGACAGCATTTTCAGCTCTATCATAAGAAAGTCCATTATTATAATTATTAGAACTTCTAACGTCTGTATGACCAAGAGCAGTTACACACACATCTGGGCACATTTTCATGACTGAAGCCACATGATGAAGATGACCATAAAATTCTGGCTTTACAGTTGATTTATCAAGATCGTAATGAATCATAGGCAAAAACCATTTGCCACAATCGGAACTACCTCTACTCCCCATCGCTTTTCCAAGTTTAGCATCGATAGACTTGTTTACATCGTCCATAGAAATACAGCACTTAACATCAGCAACTCCGTTTTTATCTACATTGTACCCAGCTGGAGAGAAAGGCTCTTTATCACTATGATCTTTGATGCCATCATTATCACTATCCAGTGCAATTCCCCTAGTATCTACAGGTGCTCCCGTTTGAGTTTCCATTTCTTGATCAAGCATATCAATTACACCATCACCATCTGTGTCCGTTAAATCAAAAACTGGTCTTTGTTTAAGAGCAGCGATATCACTCATCTGTGCATCAAGTGGATTTAACCAATACAATGGTTCAGAAACTTTGTTGAAATTACCTAAATTAATTCCTAGACGTAAACTTGTGTAGTGCATTAAATCTAAGTTGTTAGTTTGATCCTGGGCAGTTCTGTAGGCTATACCATCTAAATAATCATTATCAGTAGCCATCACTTGATGTTCGATTCCGAGGTTTAATCTCTTTGATAACTTGCGAGAAACACCCATTCCAGCTGTAAACATTACGTGAATATTTGTCTCATCACCTAAGCGAAAGATACCATCTTTCTTAAAACCTTCAGTTTCGTAAACACCATCATATTTAGCTTTAACCGCTGTCTTGATATTGTTACGACCTTGCTTCGTATTTATGTCATTACTATTAACAATTGAATTCAACCCAGAATATGGCAAACCATCCGCTCCCTGGAGATCCAAATCAGCTTGATGAGAAGACAATCCAGTTCCTATGGTAGTGTACCAATTCCATTTATTCCTGTCTTTATGAAACAATAAGTTACCAACATTTATTACACCTTGAATAGCAACGTAACCTACTTGAGTGCGGTGCGAAGGAATCCATCCATCTTGATTAGCATATTGATCCCATCCTGTAAAATTTTGAGTACCACCTCTTTCAACTAGACCTCCACCCTTAGAAACATGCGTCCACAATTGAGTTTCGAGACCAGTAGCCCTACCATAAAATAAGTCACCTCTCAAAGAAAAAACATAATGAATAGCTTTTCTTAAGTGGAGTCCAACACCAAAACCGCCGGGAATTGTTCGATCTACATCACCGTCAATAAAGAAATGCCCTGTATGTAAACCAACTTCCCAAGCATTCTTAGGTTTAGCAGAATAGGATGACTGACCCATTCTCCAACTTTTGTTTTGTTCAGCATTTACGGTCATCTCATCAGGAGTTCCCCCTAGAGTTTTAGTTTTATCATCTTGAGCGATAGCAAGAGTTGATGATAATATAACTAACAAAAATAGCTTTGTTATCTTAAATGTCATAGGAAAATAATTTATGGTATATGATTATTAGACACAAATGTAAACATTAATGAAAGATCTACACCGTATTATGTTAATTTTTTTTCGATTTATTTTTACCAAAAGTACGTACCCATCTCAAATAAATTAATTTAAAGATACGTATTTGCATCAAATTCAATACTTTAAATACTAACTCCTTAATTTTAGCAAAATATACTTTTCTTAAGCAAGTCAAAACAAAAAGACTGCCTTTGGTCATATTAAATTTCGAATTATTCTAAAATACTTAAATAGCTAGTTTGGAATATTTTATACCTTTGCAAAAAATGTAATATGACTTTTGATCAATCCTTTCAATATCAAACAAACACATTTCTTTATCAACACCCTATTAATCTAGAAGAAAATTTGTTTCAAAAAATAGCCTTAATAGGTAACATTAACTCTCCTTTTGATACAATAGCACGAGTTCTAAAAAATTTATCCTATCATTTTGATGCTTTATCCATTCTAGAATTTGGTTCTCTACACGAAAATACTTCTCTAACTCTAGAAGAATTAATACAAGCCTGTAAAGAAAAAAATATAATCCCCGTCCTGCTAGGGTGGGATGAACAAGATATTTTCTCATTATCACTCAAGGGAAGAAAAATATTTTTGTGTAATAAAATTTATGGTAAAGAAGAATATCAATATTCTCATTCGTTTATTGGCTATCAAAGGCATTTTTCGGATATGGACATTATCCAAAAGGTTGATACTGACTCCTACGGGTCTATGAGTTTAGGTAAAATACGGACTATACCCTTGGCTGTAGAACCAATAATAAGGGACGGAAATTATATTCATATCAATTTGAATGTTGTAAAATCATCTGAAGTTCCAAACACCACAGATGCCTTCCCGACTGGACTAACTAGTGAAGAATTATGTCAAATAGCGAGATATGCGGGGGAAGCAAATGGAATCAAATGCATTTGTTTTGATAATATTGATGCCCTATCAATGGCGGAATCAAAAGTAATTGCCACTGTGATATGGTATTTTTTGGAAGGGAGAAACCACCTAGTGCAGGATCACCCATCACATTCTACAGAATTTAGTTCTTATGTTGTCAGTTTTGACGACGAAGATATCGTATTCAAAAAACATAATCGAACCCAGAGAATATGGGCGCTTATTGATGATGAATATTATGCTTGTACAAATGATGAGTATATACAGGCTATAGATGGAACTCTCCCTGATAGACTAGCAAAGCTCTTCTGATCTTTATTCGAGTATTTTTTCAACAGCAACACCTCGTGAACCCTTCAACAAAATACTATGATATTGGATATCAAGGCTTTTGAAATAAATGCGTGCATCACTCACATTTTCAAAAAAGTTAGCAGAAGTTCCTAAGGATTTAAAAATAGGACCAACAAATATGACTGTTTCAATACCTAGGGATGAAACATAATTGATTATTTTCTGGTGTTCCTTCTCGGCATATTCTCCGAGTTCAAGCATATCTCCCAAAATTGCTACCTTCTTTTCAGATGGGTAAACATCAAAACTTTTCAGACTAGCAAGCATACTTGTTGGATTGGCGTTATAAGCATCTAATATCACCTCATTGTTTCCAATTCTTTTGACCTGAGATCGATTGTTTTGGGAGACATATTCACATATTGCTTTTCGAATATCGTATAGATTTCCTCCAAAAAATTCCCCAAGTTCTATCGCAAAAGCAATATTTGGCAAATTATAGGTCCCATAGATTTGAGTTTGAAAAATCAGCCCTTTATAGACAAACGAAATAGTTTCCTTACTGTTCCCATCAGATATAAGTAAGCTCGAAGAGTTATAAGATTCTATTTTGACGTTGTCAC
>JANMMV010000534.1:0-2718 GCA_031373565.1 Saprospiraceae bacterium | reverse complement strand
GCGAAGCACGGAACCCCCGCTATCGCAAACCCCTTGTTACCAGCAGTATTTCTGTCTTTAGATGTCGTCATAAACTTCGTCTTTGTCCAAGAAGCCGAACTCTTCTATTTGTGGTAAAATCTTTGTCGCAAGTTGTTCGTTTGCCTTGCTCAATTCTTTTATTTCGTCTGTCGCCAAGTTGTGTTCTGTCAAGCAACGCCTAACTTGATACCAACCTGCGTCCCAAGTGTCAATTTTCCACTTGTTTGTCGCCATTTGATTAAGGTTGGCGTAAAAGAGTTTGTAAACTGTTTTTGCTTTTTCAATTACTTCTTTCGCTTCGTCCGACAAGTCGTTTTTTGAAAGCCAGTCAGCAACAAATCTGTTTTCGTCCTTTGTTAGTTGCTGTCTAAAATCGGGGTCTTTAATTTCCCAATGTTTGATTTCTTCAAGTCGGAAAGGGTAGAAGTTGTTTTTGATTTGGTAAGTGCTGCCCAAATACGAAACATTTTTTAGTGCTGTCGTTTCGTTTGAAGAAGCGAACAAACTCCAAACAACACAGTCGTTTAGAAACTCTTTTGTCGGCTCGATGCGTGGAATTAAAAATTGGTTTCTGTCATTGAGCCAAGTTTGTTTCGGAATTTTTCTAACTGCGTGAAGTGTCAATGCTTTTTCAAAGTTGTCTTTGATAACTGTAAATGCTCCCGCACTAACGCTTGGCGAAGAAAGTATTGAAACGTAGTTGTTGTTTTGAAAGTCATTGCCCTTACTGCAAATTGAAGCAAGAAAGTCAGGTCTTGCTCTGTGTCTTGTGTCGGTGTTGCCGTCCCTAACGGTTATTCCGTTACTCATTGGTGGCAAAATGAAGTCATTAGAGTTTTGCGGTCTTGGAAACCAATTATTCAAAACATCTTTTTTTGCAATTAGCTGTAAATGTTTAACGCCAATAGTTTGAGCATCTTCATTTGCGATGTCTATTTCAACTGAATTTTTTGCACTTGGTTTTGATAAGTTCCAAATCAAAAAGCCGATTGGATATTTTCCTTTTACCCCGTGAAAGGTTGTGGACTTAAACAAAAATCCTTTCTCGTATTTGAAGTTGAAATGTTTGTCTCGGTATTCAATGCTGTCAGGTGCGTTCAGGTATTTCAACTTTGAGAACATTCCTAAATATGTATTCTTCGGAAGTTCGTGTGAAACACGAAACATAAACTGTGCAAACAGTTCACGCTTTGCATGTCCTGCATCTTCATTGTCCATTGCAATTTCAACTTTTGTTTTGCTTACACCTTGTTTGCTTTCGCCTTTTGCTCCACCAACTTGTGCAGTTGCAAATGGCGGATTGATGTAAACAATCCAAGTAATAGTTGGGTCGGCTAATTCGTCTCTTAATTTTTTGGGGAGTTTCCAATTGGGAGCAAATGGCAAACTTGCTTTATTGAAAACATATTCCACATCGTCATTGAGATAGTCGTATTGAAAACAAGTTGCGTTTGGAAATACTTTATTCAAATGGTCGGCTTCGCTTCCGTGTAGCGTGGACATATACAAGTATTTGTATGCTTCTGCGGGCAAATGATATTCAAGGTTGCCTGTTCCAGCAGCCATATCCCAAATTCTATACTTGCCCGATTTGAACCAATTTTTTCCAAGCACTTCGTTTAAGTAGTGAACTGCTTTTTGTCCGAAACGCAAAGGCGTGTAAAACTCGCCTTCAAATCTTCTTTGGCTTTCGTCTGTTAGTCGGTCAAGTTTTGCGTGAATACCGTTAATGGTTTCAGCGTTGGTAACATAGTCGTAAACACTCCAAAAATAATCGTAGTCCTTCATCAGGACTTTTTGTGTTTTAGAGTTCTTGTCTTCAAAGGTGAAAACTACTCGGCTATTGTCTTGGTCAATGATTACTTTGTCTCGCTGAATGTTAGCAAGGAAATAAAAAGACGGCTTGTAGCCGTTTACGATGTAAGGTCCAATTACACTTTTCCAATGGTCAAAAACGGCTTCAAAGTTTTCTTCGTTGATTACTTTCTTGTCGCCAAAGTCCATAATCATTTGCGGATGCAAGGCGTTGTCAAGATTTTTCTTGAACGCTTCTTGCTCCTGCTTTTTGGTTACGGAGTAAACGTGAATTTTACTTGTTTCTGGCTCTTTAACTAAGTGGTCAATTAGTTTGGGGTCGGGCTTGCTTGCAGGTCGTTCCCAATCGTAGCTGTCGTTTGTGTAGTAAGTTGACCACTTGCGTGTCTCGGTTATTGTTGCTTCGTTCTTGTCTGCAAGGCAAATGAAAAACGGGATTGCCTTTTCAACGTCAATGTATTTCAGTCGTCTGATGTAGTAAAGCGATTGGGCAAGAATTGTCGCAAGTGCTTTAAGGTTGTGAAAGTTTTTGTCCGCCTTAAACTCAAAAAATACCTGTGGTGTATAGAGGTCGTGATGATGCGAAGTGTTGTATTTTATTTTGAAATAGGTCGCATAAGTTGCCTTAACAACTTCTTCTGTTGTCGCCTTGTCTAACCGATTTTTAAATTCTTCAAAAGTCATTGTCTGTCGTTAAATGTTTGTCTGTGCAGGGTGTCGGTTAATATTGCTGGTAACGTTTAGAAGCTTTGCGAAGTGGCGGCAACTAAACGATATAGTTGATGGTATGCTATAATTTTATTTTAAGATTAATTTTCTTGGTTACTTGTCACCCGCCATTTTGCAAAACTTTTGTTATAACCAGTGGTTTACTTTCTAAGT
>JANMMV010000530.1:0-2259 GCA_031373565.1 Saprospiraceae bacterium | reverse complement strand
CCGCTTCTCTTCTAAAACAGGGCGTATATCCAGTCAATTTTACAGGTAAATCATGGTGCGATAGGATCGTATCGCGGTATATATTTGTCAATGGTACTTCCGCAGTGGGTATAAGGTAGAAATCATCCTTTTCACAATAGTACATTTGCCCCTCCTTATCGGGCAACTGACCTGTTGCCATAGCTGATTCCTTGTTGACCATTAGGGGCAATGAGTATTCTTTAAACCCTGCCGCTTCGGCTTTATCTAAGAAAAAATTGATCAACGCTCTCTGCAATTTCGCACCTTTACCACTGTAAACCGGAAAGCCCGCTCCTGTCAATTTGACGCCATCTTTAAAACTTATCAAGTTGTATTTTTCAGCTAGTTCCCAATGCGGCATAGCGCCGTCGTGCAAGATCGGCATTGGACTATCCCAGCCTTGGTATACTTCATTATCTTCTGGTTTTGACCCAAATGGAACTGATTCATGCGGAATGTTCGGAAGCTGTATGATCATTTGGTCTAATGCATCCTTGATTTCATTGAGTTTTTGATCTAAAACAGTACTTTCCTCTTTAAGTGCCGCTACTTTATTTTTGAGTTCATTTGCTTCTTGACCCTTACCAGTCTTAAATAATTGTCCAATTTCATCAGATAATTTGTTGGTTTTAGAAAGAAGTTCATCCAGCAGTGTCTGTGTAGCTTTGCGATTATCATCATATTCTACAATTCTATCAACCAATAAAATTTGCTCTGCAGACACATTTTTTTTCTTAAATCCTGCCAAGAGTCGATCTCTATCACTTCTAAATAGTCCTATCTCAATCATTTATTTTGTTTTATTAGTTAAACATATCACTACGGAAATTAGTAAAATAAAAATATTTTGCAAAGATAATATTTTGAATATCAAAATTAATATCTAATTTTGTCCTTTCAATCTGAAGGGCGACTTCAAAACGTCTTTTTTTTTCAAATCAACTATTTCTTATTATCATTTTTAGAAAGTCAGTTTGTGGCTTTCAATACTTCTTTTAATTATTCAATCAAAAAGACATTCTATCATTATGTATGATATATTGCAGTTAAACGATATGCTCGTTCCTGAACTTAAAAACCTTGCTGAAAAGTTAGGGATAACCAATGGTAAGAAATTGAGCAAACAAGACCTTATTTATAAGATTCTTGACGAACAGGCCATCTCAATGAAAAAGGCCGATATCAATGTTCCTTCTGAAGAAACTGCTAGACGACCTGGTAAAACTGTTGCTGCGCCAGCTAAGGCGAAGGCAGAAAAGCCTGCACCGCTTAAATCAGAGCCCATCGCAGCCCAAGTTACCGCTTCAATGGTTAAGGATGAAGTTGAAGCGCCAGATAAAAAGACAAGGGCTCGGATCAAACCAGAAAAAGCAATACCGCCTACCGATAATAGAAAACAACCTAATGATGACCTTGAGCCTAAGGCGTTAAAAATGGAAAAAGACGGTAGACTTGATATTGTGATTACGCCAAAAGCGCCCCAAATTGAGCAAGAAGAAAGTGTCCAAGAGCCGAGTCAGGATAAGCCAAAGCATCAGAATAGAGAATTTAAAAAGCCTGTTCATGCTAATCAAAACAAGAATCCAAACCAGAACAATAATCCTAACCAAAATCCTAACCAAAACAAGAACCCTAATCAAAACAACCCTAACCAAAATCAGCATAATAATCCCAATCAAAAAAACCAAAATCAACATAATCAGGCCCATGACGCTCAAGCTCAAGGAGTTGAGCCAAAATTTGAAGAGCCAAAATTTATATCAGATTTAGATGGGGTTATTGATAGTGAAGGTATTATAGAGTTAATGCCAGATGGTTACGGTTTTTTAAGATCTTCTGACTACAATTATCTATCTTCTCCTGATGATATTTATGTGTCGCCTTCTCAGATCAAGTTATTTGGTCTCAAAACAGGAGACACAGTATTGGGCGCGATACGTCCACCAAAAGAAGGTGAAAAATACTTTGCGCTCTTAAAAGTCACTAATATAAATGGTGTAGATCCTAGCAAGTTGAAAGAACGAGTTCCTTTCGATTACTTGACACCGCTTTTCCCTACCGAAAAGTTCAAACTTACCGTACATCCTGCGGGCAAAGATTATGGCAATAGAATGATAGACATGTTTACCCCAATAGGTAAAGGTCAGCGTGGATTGATCGTTGCTCAACCTAAAACAGGTAAGACATTCTTGTTGAAAGACATAGCCAATGCAATAGCAACAAACCATCCCGAATGTT
>JANMMV010000686.1:0-2606 GCA_031373565.1 Saprospiraceae bacterium | reverse complement strand
GCGGATCGACATCACCTACGATATCTTTACGACCAGTATACTTCATATTGACCGCTGCTACTTGATCATGGCAGTATGTCTGAGGAATAAACCCATAAAGTGATGGGACGATATTCGAAAATTTTTGTGGTCTATCTATTTTTAGGTAGCCAGAATGCTTGTCGATCTCATATTTGACAGTATCAGAAGGGATGATTTCGATAAAGGCATTGATCATGTAAGGAACGTCTTCACCGATCTGGATTCCGTGCCAAGGGTGTAGCTTAAATTTATTTGTCATTATGTTTGCTATTATCTTGTAAAAGTAGTGGATCGTTTTATCTTTGATGATGAATCAAAATTCTTTTTTGTGAAAATATATACCAAGACCGGTGACGACGGCACAACTTCCTTGTTTGGCGGTAAGCGAGTAGGCAAAGATGACCTGCGAATTGACACATATGGTACCGTAGATGAGCTCAATAGCTTCATAGGCGTTTTACATTCATCCATTGCACAACAAGAAACCAAGTTATTTTTGCTTAATGTACAATCAAGGCTATTTACGGTAGGGTCAAATCTTGCTTCCGATCCTGATAAGGAAATGATAACACCTGACTTGACAGAGATTGATATCTTAGTCATCGAATCGGAAATAGATCGGATGGACAATTTTCTTGCTCCACTTACCCAGTTTATTATGCCTAGCGGCAGCGCTTCGATTTCTAACGCTCATGTTTGTCGAACAGTGTGTCGGAGAGCGGAGCGATTGACGATAGCCTTGTCAAGAACTTCTGTAGTTGAACTCTTAATTATTCAATACATCAATAGGCTTTCAGATTACTTCTTTGTATTAGCTAGATACTTAGCCTATGAACAAGGTGTGGCTGAGATTCCTTGGCAACCAAAATTACTATAAATAATATGACACTTCCAAAATCTAAAGCCGAGTATGTAGCTTCACTAACCAAGCCATGGAAGTTTTGGTTATCAATGGTAATAAATCTACCTAGCATCGCCTTCTGGGGTGCTAAGGTTGTTTCTATTGATGACAATCAATGCGTAGTCTCTCTGCCTTTTCGCTGGTCATCAAAAAATCCATTCAAATCTATATACTTTTCAGCTCTAAATGGTGCAGCAGAGATCTCAACGGGTTTTTTGGTGCAGATGATGGTGGCAGAATATGGGCCACATTCGATGTTGGTAACTAAATTTGAAGTTGAATTTGTCAAAAAAGCAGACACAACTATCTTGTTTACATGCGACCAAGGGAATGAGCTGGTTTCTTTCTTTGACGGCCTGAAATCTAAAGGAGAAAGTGGTGTCATCGCGCTGAAAAGTGAAGGAAGAAATACAAGAAATGAAGTGGTTTGTCGGATGATTGTTACTTGGTCTATAAAAAGAAAGAACTAATTTTTATCATTTGTAGTTATACTATTTGCTAATGAAAGTGATGAACATATTATGTGCTATTTGGTATTCTTTTGTAGGGTTAATGCTGTTTTCTCTACTGGGATGTAAGGGAGAAAATCACCAAATAAGTGATGCTCCAAAAACACAAGATAGCATTAGCGGTCAGCATAATGTCGCGCTTTCTCTTTTCAAAAAGGAAGGTGACGCATACATATTGCCTTGGGATTTATTATTGGACATCAAGTTTAAGGATTCGTTTATGGTTAATATGCAAGATACTATGCCGATTCCGGTTTTTAATGATACACTTAAAGCATTGGATGGTCAGATTGTAATCGCTGAAGGATATTATATACCTGTGAGCGAAACTGGTGATGACAATATTGTGATTGTGTCCGCCTATCCTTATTCAAACTGCTTTTTTTGTGGCAAAGCTGGTGTAGAGTCTATCATTGATGTCCTATCACCGAAGAAAGCTCCGAAGATAAAACTAGACAATAAAGTAAGATTCAAAGGTAGATTTAAACTCAATGTTGCCAATTTTGAGTATCTGATCTATATGATCGAAGAAGCCGAATATATCGGCATAAAGGAATGATTTTTTTTATTTTTAAACATTATATACAATCAATGAATTTATTAGACATTTTGAATAACCAATTAGATGACAATCTAGTTAATCAACTAAGCCAACAAATAGGTGCCGACCCTACACAGACTGCTCAAGGTGCAAAGGACATTTTTGCGACTTTGCTAGGCGGATTAAACAATAATGCTCAAAAGCCGGGCGGTCTAGAGATGTTGGGATCTGTTCTGGATAGAGACCACGATGGATCAGTACTCGATGACTTAATGGGTATGGTGACAGGCGCTGGCCAGCAACAAGAGCAAGGGGCGGTTCCAGCTGCAGTCAACGGTATGGGCATTTTAAAGCATATATTAGGAGGCCAACAAGAAGAAGCAGCTCAGAATATTAGCCAGTCAAGTGGTTTAGGTATAAACCAGATCATGAAACTGATGCCAATCCTTGCTCCAATCGTCATGAGTGTACTTGGTAAGTCAAAGGCACAAGGTAATCTTGGACTTGGTGACTTAGCTGGTATATTAATGGGTGGCGCTCAACAAAGTCAACAATCATCAGGTGGTGGATTGGGTGACCTTTTGGGTAGCGTGTTGGGAGGCGTTCTAGGTGGTAACCAACAACAACAACAACA
>JANMMV010000502.1:0-4412 GCA_031373565.1 Saprospiraceae bacterium | reverse complement strand
GCAGACACAAAAGCGATTTCACCAACTCCCGATATCCTTGACGACGCCATCCATATCATTGGCGCCAATGAAAATAATCTTCGCAATGTCTCTGTTGTAATACCGAGACAAAAGCTGGTAGTCATCACGGGCCTAAGTGGCAGCGGTAAGTCTTCATTGGCATTCGATACATTATATGCTGAAGGACAGCGTAGATACATGGAAACTTTCTCGGCATATGCGCGACAATTTATGGGTGCTATGGATCGCCCTGATGTCGAAAAAATAGAAGGTCTAAGTCCCGTTATCTCTATCGAGCAAAAGACAACAGCATGGAATCCTAGGTCAACCGTGGGAACTACGACAGAGATTTATGACTTCTTGCGTCTCATGTATGCCCGGATAGGAGAAGCATACTCATACGTAACTGGAGAGCGCATGGTCAAGTATACTGAAAACCAAATCGTCGAAAACATAGCTTCTCATTTTGCTGGTAAGATGATCCATATTCTAGCCCCCGTTGTACGTGCTCGTAAAGGTCACTATCGAGAGCTCTTTGAGCAGACACGCAAAAAAGGGTATACCAAAGTCAGGGTAGATGGTGAGATTTTGGAATTGACGCCTGGTCTACAGATTGATAGATACAAAGTCCATGATATCGAAATCGTGGTCGATCGTATCAAGGTTGAAGCTGACAAACTAGATAGGGTAACCACAGCTGTACAAATTGGTTTGCGAATGGGTAATGACTTTATTCAAGTGCTCCATCTTGAAGGCAAAGACACCAAATCGTACTCCAAAACATTGATGGATCCTATCTCAGGTATCTCCTATGATGAACCATCACCCAATAATTTTTCTTTCAATTCTCCTTATGGATCGTGCCCAGATTGTGGTGGTCTTGGCGAGCAATACAAGGCTGATCTCAACAAGATGATACCAGATGACAATCTCTCCATCAATCAGGAAGGCATCAAACCATTCGGGGCGGTGAGAGATAATTCTACTTTCAAACAGCTGATCAAAATAGCCAAAGACTATAAATTTACCTTCGATACGCCGATCAAAAAGATACCTAAAGATGCCCTTGATGTTATGCTGTATGGTGGCAATACAAGTTATGGTATCAAATATGGCATTGTTCAAAATGAATATCTTTATGATGTCGCTAGTGAAGGGATAGCCAATATGCTCGAACGATGGTACAAGGATACTTCATCAGAGAAAATTCGTACTTGGTCAGAAGATTTCTTGAGTATCATGCGATGTGGAACTTGTGACGGCTTTCGCCTAAAAAAAGAATCGCTCAACATCAAATTGGGTGGTAAACATATTGGAGAACTCGCAGAAATGAATATCTCTGACCTTGCCCTTTGGATTGAAGAGATGCCAAAACACCTAGATACCAAGCAAAACATCGTGGCTGCTGAGGTACTAAAAGAGATCAGACTTCGTCTAGGCTTTCTGCTCGAAGTAGGCCTCGGCTATCTCAATCTTAATAGACCCACTAGAACGCTTTCTGGTGGTGAATCTCAACGAACTCGTTTGGCTACGCAGATCGGATCTCAACTCACAGGTATAACTTACATAATGGATGAGCCGAGCATCGGGCTTCATCAGCGAGACAATGTGCGGTTGATCAAAGCACTCAAAAACCTTACCGACATAGGCAACTCAGTCATCGTAGTAGAGCACGACAAAGACATCATGCTTGCTTCTGATTACATCATTGACTTGGGTCCAGGTGCAGGCTTACACGGTGGCGAGATCGTCAGCCAAGGAACGCCTAAAGACTTTCTTAAACTCGGTGGAACGACGGCAGGTTATTTGAGTAATAAAATTCGGATCGAGATACCCAAAAAGCGACGCAAAGGCAATGGGCTATTTCTGAACTTGACAGGTGCAACTGGCCACAACTTGCAAAATGTCAGCGTTTCTATCCCATTGGGTACATTGATATGTGTTACTGGTGTATCGGGAAGTGGCAAATCTTCTCTGATCAATGAGACGCTCTACCCAATATTGAGGCAACATTTTTATAATAGTTTGCAGCGGCCATTACCGTACAAAAAACTAGAAGGGCTCGAACATCTTGATAAGGTCATCGAAATAGATCAATCGCCGATCGGTCGCACACCAAGGTCAAATCCAGCGACGTACATAGGTGTCTTCACGGATATTCGAAAGCTATTTTCAGATATCCCAGAAGCTAAGATTCGTGGCTACCAGCCAGGTAGATTTAGCTTTAATGTATCAGGTGGAAGATGTGAGACTTGTGAAGGCGCAGGTAAAAAACTGATCGAAATGAATTTCCTGCCCAATGTCCTAGTCGATTGCGAGACTTGTATGGGAAAACGATACAATCGTGAAACGCTCGAGATTATTTACAAGGGAAAATCTATCTCAGATGTCCTAGATATGCCAGTAGAAGAAGCTGTAGAGTTTTTCAAGTCTATTCCATCTATTTATCGCAAGATGTTGACGCTCAATAGCGTCGGTTTAGGTTATGTCACGCTTGGGCAGCAGGCGACAACATTATCTGGTGGTGAAGCACAACGTGTAAAGCTCTCAGAGGAACTTTCCAAAAAAGACACTGGTAATACCATCTACATCCTTGATGAACCTACGACAGGACTACATTTTGACGATATTCGACAACTCATCGGCGTCATTGACAAACTAGTAGAGAAAGGAAATACCGTGATCATCATCGAGCACAATATGGATGTTATCAAAGTAGCGGATCACGTCATCGATCTTGGCCCGGAGGGCGGGACAGGTGGTGGCAATATCGTCTTTGCGGGAACACCTGAGCAAATGGTTAAAAAGAATTTGGGATTTACTGCACCTTTTTTGAAGGAAGAGATGAAGTAAGTAAATCGATCCGTTGAATAGTGCCATACAATGCACTTTTACATACATTTCATTGCTATTTACATAAAAACACACTAAATAGTGCTTTTAAATGCACTTTTCGATGCTTATTATTAAAAATAGCTTACTTTTGCATCAAATAGAGCAATATAGTGCACTTTAGAGAGCTAATTAATATCATCAAAGACCGAAGAGAATCCTTGCAAGTCACACAAGAAGCACTTGCGCAACTAGCGGGCGTAAGTCTACGAACAATCAAACAGTTCGAGAGTGGCAAGGGCAATCCTACCCTGTTGACTATCCAAAAATTGAGCGATATTTTAGGATTAGAGTTGTCCCTTTCAGTCAAAAAAATGATGCCTAACGAATGAGAATAGCTAAAGTATTATACAAAGACGAAGAAGCAGGACTTCTCACTCAAAATGATGATGGTTCATTTATTTTTAGGTATCACAATACATGGGTAGAAAACACAAATAAACCAAGTATCAGTCTTACATTTCCGAAAACTGCGGATGAATATCATTCAAAATATTTGTTTGCATTTTTTTACAATATGCTGCCTGAAGGTTCAAATAAAGACATCGTCTGCATATCCCACAGAATTGATCATGACGATGACTTTGGGCTATTGATGACATCTGCAAAAGATGACTCGATCGGCGCTGTGAGAATTATCAAAATCGAATCCTAATGCAAATACTAGATATTCATTACTGTCCCGGGACATTGGCCGAAGGATTTAATACCTATAGTCGGACATGCTTGAAGAGAGTTTTTCGCGGTAAAAAGGTGCATCACATCTTACCTTATGATGCACCTTTCTCAGAAAATGAAGACGAACAAATTTTTGAAGATAATAGGAAACTTCTCTCCATATCGGGAGTTCAAGAAAAATTTTCTGTTGTATTGGAGAAAAATAAACTCCGTCTTACTCAACCCGGGGAGCATGGACAATATATTCTAAAACCTATCCCAAGAGCGGGCAAAAAAGCAAGTCAAATCCCTGCAAACGAACATTTGACGATGCAAATAGCAAGGCAAGTATTTGATATATTGACGGCAGAGAATGCACTCATATTTTTCAAAAATGGATCTCCAGCTTACATAACCAAACGATTTGATGTCAGGGATGATGGTACAAAATGGGCACAAGAAGATTTTGCATCACTAGCAAATAGAACACCTCAATCCAATGGTGATCAGTACAAATACGCTGGTAATTACTGGGAGATTTTTCAACTCTTAGAAAAATATTTACCTACCTACAGGATTGAAGCACCGAAACTAATCAGGATTTTGTTATTCAACTATTTGTTTTCAAATGGTGATGCACACTTCAAAAACTTCTCATTGCTCGAGACCTCACTTGGTGATTACTGTCTTAGTCCTGCTTATGACATGTTAAATACGCGGATTCATATAGATGATAAAGACTTTGCACTTGACGGTGGCTTACTCCCTCCTCAGATATCTCAAGGCAAAATATTAGCTCAATTCTCCATACTTGCAGAGATGGCAGGGATTCGAAAACAGAATTTTGAAAGCATCTTATCCGT